>CAYRLR010000512.1:0-2844 GCA_964424975.1 uncultured Anderseniella sp. | reverse complement strand
AGTTGCGCGACGGTGAAGTCCTGAGTCTGCCCGATGGTGTCTATGACGAGTTCGCTTCCCGCTTCCCGTATGAAGAGACCGAAGACCAGTTGACGGCCATTGATGCCGTTATATCCGATCTGGCGCGCGGGCGTCCCATGGACCGGTTGATCTGCGGCGACGTTGGCTTCGGCAAGACCGAAGTTGCGCTTCGATCCGCCTTCATCGCGGTGATGGCCGGCAAGCAGGTCGCGGTAGTGGTGCCGACAACCCTGCTGGCGCGCCAGCACTACGCCACCTTCACGGATCGCTTCAAAGGCCTCCCTGTCCGAATAGCCCAGGCATCGCGCCTGGTCAACCGCAAGGATGTCAACGAGGCCAAGAAGGGCATTACCGACGGCACGGTGGACATCATGATCGGGACCCACGCCCTGTTGGCCGGGGACGTCAAATTCCGTGATCTCGGCCTGCTGATCATCGATGAAGAGCAGCATTTCGGTGTCAAGCACAAGGAAAAGCTGAAGGAGATGCGCGCCGACGTTCATGTCCTGACACTGACCGCGACACCGATACCGCGAACTCTGCAGATGGCGCTGTCCGGCGTGCGGGAGCTTTCCCTGATCACCACGCCACCACTGGACCGTCTCGCGGTACGGACCTACATCTCGCCGTTTGATCCGGTGATCATCCGCGAGACCCTGTTGCGGGAGTTGTATCGCGGCGGGCAGAGTTTCTACGTGGTGCCGCGTATTTCCGATCTGTCGGTGGTTGCCGATTTCCTCAGGGCGCAGGTTCCCGAGGTGAAATTCGCAATTGCCAACGGCCGCATGGCCCCCACTGAACTTGATGACATCATGACCGGGTTCTATGACCGCAAGTATGATGTGCTGCTGGCAACGACGATTATCGAATCCGGCCTTGATGTCCCCACGGCCAATACCTTGATCGTGCACCGGGCCGACATGTTCGGCCTGGCGCAGCTTTACCAGATCAGGGGCAGGGTGGGACGCTCGAAGCAACGTGCCTATGCGCTGTTTACCGTGCCGGCCAACAAGTCACTGACGGCACCAGCGGAAAAACGTCTCAAAGTATTGCAATCCCTCGATTCGCTTGGCGCAGGCTTCACGCTGGCCAGTCATGACCTGGATATTCGCGGTGGCGGCAATCTGCTGGGCGAAGAGCAATCCGGGCACATCAAGGAAGTCGGCTTTGAACTCTACCAGCACATGCTGGAAGAAGCTGTTGCATCATTGCGTTCCGGCGAGCTTGAAGTCGAGGCCGATGGGCAGTGGTCGCCACAGATCAACGTGGGAACATCAGTGTTGCTGCCGGAGTCATTCATCCCGGACCTGCAGGTGCGCCTTGGTGTGTACAGACGCATGGCCGACCTGCCGACACAGGAAGAACTTGACGGGTTTGCGGCTGAACTTCAGGACCGGTTCGGCCGCTTGCCGGAAGAGGTGGTGCATCTGATTGATATCGTGTCGGTCAAGTTGCTGTGCCGCACTGCCAATGTGTCGAATATTGATGCCGGGCCCAAAGGGGTCGTGTTTACGTTCAGGGATGGCAAGTTCCCCAATCCGGACGCGCTGGTTCAGTGGATCACCGATCAGGGCAGTCGCGCCAAGATCCGGCCGGATATGAAACTGGTGATCATCCGCACCTGGGAGACCCCGGCTGACAGGTTGGCCGGCACTCGCCAGTTGATGCAGACCCTGGTGAAACTGGCGGTCACACCAGGTTAAACCTGGCAAGCAATCCGAAGTTCAGTGCCGATGAGGCTGACCAGTTATGGAATTCAGGCTTTACGCGGGCGACAGGCCCAGTGAGGCACGGCGGCTTTCAGGACATCTGCGCCACGAAAAGGCCTCTGGTGGCGCACGGCTTAGTCCCTGCTGTATTGTTCACCTTGTGGTGTGCGCTATTGAGTGATGTTGGTTTCTGTCTTTGGCAGTTCAGTGGACGGCACGGTGTTGGTGATGATGTTCTGCTGTGCCTTGCGGGCGTGCTGGATTTCTTCTTCCACCTTCTGTTGTGCAACTGATTTGAATGCTGGCGCAGCCTGCAGTTCTTCCTTCGTCGAGTTGAGGACGAGACGAACATTGCCATCTTTCAGCAGTGTCACGCTGATAGCCGACATTTTAACGGCAACATCCTTCTCACCAATACCAAGGAAGCCACCAACTCCGACAACGACACCTTCGACTGTGCCGTCGAGGTTGATGATCATGTCATTGATATCACCTACGGCCTCGTCGTTCGGGGAGTAAACGCTGGCACCGACAAAGTCGTTCGACAGGATCGTGTTTTCGCTCTGCAAAATGATCTGCCCCATGACCGGCGGCGAGGTCTTCTCTGCGCTGGTGACATCCTGGATCGCGATTTCAGGTTGGCTTCGTGTTTCAGCGGCAATGTCATCCTCGGTCACCTGTCTTGCAACGGGACTGGTGTTGGGCGTGGCTGTGTCCGCTGGAACCGCCTGTGTTTTTTGCTCGCTCGCAAGTGGCGTTATGGTGGTCTGGGCCATCGCGGGAACGGTTGCGATAGATGCAGCCAGTGCAACGGTGCTCGTCAATTTCAACATTGTATTTTCCTTTCCGGTTCATCGGCTTGACGTTTCTTCAGCGCGTTCGGGTGCCATGCTGACGACTATCTGTTGCAACAACCATCAGCGCCGGTTTTGGTTCCGGCGGTCGCAAAATGACCTTTTAGACGCCACGATCAGTCACATTGGGTTTGAGGTGGCATGACGGCGATCGCGCGAAGCGAATTTCGGGATTTCCGTTATGGAAAGAATCTGGGGTCTCACCGGCGCTGCGCGCCCCGGAAGAGAACGATTACTCATCTGGAGACCTGAACAGTTCG
>CAYRLR010000511.1:0-2848 GCA_964424975.1 uncultured Anderseniella sp. | reverse complement strand
TTTATGAGGCCTCGCGAGATGATCCGGATCGCTATTCGCGCGCAAGTGAATTTGTCATCCAATTTTCTGTCAGACCATCGGAAGTTCCACCGGTTACCCTGCATGACGACGACTATCGTGTGTTCAGGAATTTCACCGATGAGAGCGATCTGATCATCGACATTGGAGCCAACAGTGGCTATTCCGCTGAGTCAATCTGGGCAAGCGGTAGCGGAGCACGCGTGCTAAGCTTTGAAGCCCTCCACTTTCATCACGCAAGCTTGGCGGCAATCAAGACGGCGTATGGCGATCGTTATGATTACCGGATGAGGGGGCTGAGCAATGCACCTGCGGTGCTTGACTTCGTTATTCCCGTGGTCAATGGCGTCGCACTTACCAGTCTGGCAACAGCGTGGAGCGATATTCACTGGCCATCACTTGCCGAGAACACAATTCGTTTTGGCGACCTTGAAGCGTATCGGAACAATCGCCCGGTGGACCTTGATCTGGCATTCTACCAGGCAAATGTAGAGAGGTTGGATGACGCTCTCAAACAGCTAAATCTGACATCGCACAATACCAGCATAAGTGCGATCAAGATTGATGTGGAAGGGCTGGAGCCGGAAGTTGTCGAGGGAGCTCATGAAACGCTATGCCGGCACAAACCCCTCCTGCTGATAGAGGCAGCTCAATACCGAGCGGAGATGCTCGCAACGCTGAAAGATATGGGATATCTCATTGCAAGACGTTGCGGAGATGTACTGGAGCAAACGCAAGAACTGCCACCGGGGTTGAATACTTTTTTCTGGCATGTTGATCAGCGAAACTTCTATGAAACGTCAGGGTTGCTGAAGCCGCGCCGCTCAGTTGCCGGTTCAGTGCTGCGAAACTGGTTCAAATCCGTAGCAAGTCATTCGAACCCGTAAACCTGCTGCAGGTCATGGACAGAAATCTGCAAACCAGTTTGGTAAATTGTGATAGGCGGTTGACCATGGACACCAACACTACCCCTGCCAACGAAGCCACTACTCTGCCGAAGGGTTTCTGTCTCTATCCCTGGATCGGCAGCCACGTCTCCACCGATGGCAATATAGCGCCCTGCTGTGAATTTGATGGCGAGGTTGGTAGTCTGAAGGATACGACACTAAATGAAGTGTGGAATGGCAAAAAGCTGGCTGAAGTGCGTGCTGACTTCATTGCCGGCAAGTCGCTGAAGGCATGCTGGAAATGTCATGACCGTGAACAGCGCGAAGGCAGCAGTATGCGGCTGGAAGCTCAAGCCTGGTATCCCGAGTGGTATGACAGGCTGGGCAAAGATGCCGACAGGCTGGCGTCTGCTGCGCCGGAGTTTCCGGTCATGCTGGATCTTCGATTCTCCAACCTGTGCAATTTCAGTTGCCGCAGTTGCTGGCATGGATCCAGTTCCAGCTGGTTCAAGGACGGCCAGGCAATCGGCGTAACGGCTGGCGGCAAGGCGGAAATCAGAAGTTTCAAAGCGATTGATGACGTTGTTCAGCAGATCGGCAGTGGTCTCGACACACTGGAGGAGTTGTATTTTGCAGGCGGTGAGCCCTTGATGATGGCGGAACATTACAGCTTGCTGAAGTTGCTGGTCGAACGTGGCCAAACCGGTGTTTTCCTGCGCTACAATACAAACCTGTCGCGAACAGAGTTTGCCGGCACATCGATTTTCGATCTGTGGTCGAAGTTTGACAAGGTTATGGTTTATGCAAGCGTAGATGCAGTGGGTGCCGAAGGCGCACTGGTGCGCAACGGATTCAACTGGAACACGTTTGTTGAAAATATCGGACAGTTGAGGCGAACGTGCCCGAGTGCAGTCATCCGGTTTGGTGTCACGGTGTCGGTCCTGAATATCCTGTCTCTGCCGGAGCTTCTTGAAGCATTGGTGGACGAATGTGGTGCTGCGCCGGGAGACATACATTTGCACTCACTGCAGGAGCCTGATTTGTACCGAAGCCAGGTTCTTCCGGCCAGACTGAAGCGGCAAGCAACAGCGCAGATCAGAGATTATATTCGCACCGTACTTCTGCGGCACGAAACGGATATTGCCAGGGCAAGTGAGTTTTCACGGTATCTGTTGGGTGTGGTCCATTATATGAATTCCAGTGACCTGACGGAGAAGCTGCCGCAGTTTCGTGACATGATGAAGCGGCTCGATGCCTTGCGCTCACAGAACAGCAAAGTAACTTTGCCAAAACTGCGATCGGTGCTGGACGATGGTGATACTGAAAACGGTTCAGCAGGTTAGCGGTGCTGTTAAGCTGAAGCGGTTGACATGCAATGGCAATTCTAGAGCAATATCCATCCGTACGGATGGATAAAGTTGCTCTAACACTTTGGAATCGCGCATCTTTATCAGATCAGATGATTCCATCTGATCTGATGATGCTCTAGGGCCTTGAGTCCAGTTCGTGTACCGTCAACCGGTTGAATCTCCGCGATGTCTCGAGGCGATACCCCAGCGCCCGGTAGCTGTCGAGTATGGATGTTTCAGCTGCTCTGCCATCATCGGCGACGAACAGCCAGACGCGCGCCCCGGCAGGAAATGGTGAACTATCATCCCAGGCTTTTGTGGATGATCTTTTATTCGGGTCGTTGTGCTTATAGTAGCCGAACAGTGGCTCGAAATACCGCGGGTGCAACTGGTAGTGATCACCCGGTTCGGCTTGCCTGTTGATTTCAGCTATGGCAGCTCGCATGTCATGGCGCTCGCCCACCGAGGTTGTTGCCCGGTCTATGGCTTGCGGAAGGATCAGTGCTGCGATCAGCAGAGGGATTGCTGTTCTCACCATTACCGGGACAGGTAGAGAACCAATCCCATGGGCGATAAGCAAGGCAACGGCGGGGA
>CAYRLR010000510.1:0-2850 GCA_964424975.1 uncultured Anderseniella sp. | reverse complement strand
TGCCAAACGCTGTGGGTCCTTTTGGCATTGAAGTCAGCAAGAGTGAGACCCGCGCCATTGTCCCGCTGTTTGGCTTTGGGGCGAAGCGTTCCGGCACAATCAGGATCGAGCCTCTAATTGCCGGCAATCTGAAGATTGACTCTTACGTTGTCGGGTATCAGCGATCATGTGCAAATGTGCTGACGAAAAGTCTGGACACAGTCTTCGCCAAGGCTGTGCCGTCGTCGCTGCCAAAAATTGATTTGGATAGTCGCCTGGTGGAAAGCAGGCCGGATTCCTACATCATCTCTCCTGACAAAATCCGGTTGATCGAAACGCGTGCTGATGGCACCTGGCGTCTGCTGGATGCTGCAGACCTGCGGGTGATCGCCGATCTACCGGGCGAAAACCCGCTATTTTCCGGTACCGGACGCTTTGTCAGCGTTGGCGGTTATGACGAAAAGCAGGTATTTGACGCAGTTGATGGCAAACTGGTCATGAGCGCGGACAATGACTTGTCCTGGGCAAATCATGACAGCTTCATGGTTTCCTCATCCAATCGGCATGGTCGACTGGCGGCAACAAATTCCTTGTCACCTGATGTCAGCTTTACCGGTGGAGGCTATTTGCAACCGCGATCATCCGGTTTTGAAAATGGCGTGAGGTTTGATCAGGAAAACGGATTTTTTATCGATAATGCGTGGAGCTTTATAAACATTTCCAGGTTGCATGAACCAGGTCAGATAAAGAGAACACCTGGAAAAATGGGCCTTCAAAAGCAACTGGCAAGGAGACATCTGGGTAAGTATTTTATCGCGTCACCGATTTCGACGCCTGAAAACTGGGTGTTGGTTGGTGGTCTGAAGTCGCCGATGCGTGCGAAGTATCCCCACGAAACGGATGCTGACTATAAGAACAACATCAAGACACCTTTCCAAGGTGGGATTACGCTTTCCGTTGACAGAATACAGAGCACGGCATTGGCTAAAAATTCGGCCAACCAAACCAATGCACAGCCGGTGGCGTTTCGTAGCATAATTGCCAACGAGGCTCCGCCGGTCCGCGCCACGGATGTTTTTGTCCGCAGGCTGTCCGAGTTTGGTATTGAAACCCTCTCGGCAGACGCCATTGAATATGAGGGATTTGCGGCTTCCGATCTTTATCTGACACATAGAGTGGCAAGTGAACCGCAAAGAAAGTTTGGCAATGCAGCTTTCGAGAAGATCATCAGCGAAGTTCCTGCCATTGCCCAGGCGATTCCGTCGACGGCAGACTATTGGGCTTGCAGTGGCCGGGCCTTGGACTATGCACGAAAGCATTTGATCGGGGGAAAACCGCTTTGGATTGCGCATCTGGTTTGCAAGGACGGTGCGCTGGATTTCTATCAGGAAACCTTCAATCTAATTTATGAAGGTGGCAAACAAGGACGGATCGAACTCGACCTGAGGAATCCTGACAGCAGCAGTGGAGTCGAATGTTTCGGGTCCTTGACCTACTGCGCAACCAAATCCGCCGTCTACGATGGGCGGTACCTGTACATATGGTCCAGGGAAGCAAAGGCATTTGCGTTGATTGATGGGAAAACCATGCAAGTGCTGCACAAACAGTTTGATCTTCCACGCGGTGCCGTCCTGGAAAACATGATCATGCTCCCAAATCGTGATCAGGTGTTGCAACTGAACAGTGATGGGTCTTTTTTCATTCACCGTCTCTCAACGAGGACGGTGATCTTGTCGGGCAGAGTCATTGACGATGAAGTCATTGTATGGACTCAGGGGTTGAACTTCGATGCAACTCCGGAAGGTGCTCATCTTGTCAACCTGACATTTGACGGCGTGCCGGGAAAATACTCATTCCAGCAGTTCGATGCCAGGTTGAAAGTGCCGGGACTCGTACAAAGAGTTCTGGCAAACGAGGTGATCGGTGGCTCGCCCGAAGTGCAGGTACCTCCAAAGCTTGAAGGTTCGTTTGGGGTTCAAGGTGCCAAAATTATTGGTCGCCTGGTTCCCAACAGTTTCGGGGATCTCAGATCTGTCCGTGTCTACCAGGAGGGCAACCTCACTGACGAAATAACGATCCGGGACAATGGGTCTGAAGTACAAATTTCAGTTCAAAGACAACCTGGTGCCCGCTGGATTTCCATGGTTGCGGTGGATAAAAGCGGCCTGGTGAGCCTGCCAATTGGGCGTGACATCGGAGAGGACCAATCAGCTAGATCAAAAGTCCGACTGCTTGCCGTGGGGATCGACGACTACAACGATGAAAACGTGCAAGACTTGAATTTTGCGGCGGGCGACGCAACTACGCTTGCAAACAGTCTGGAGATGGCTTCAGGGACGTCTTTCGATCTTGAGGCTCTGCCGACATTGTTAAACCGGAATGCTACACCTGAAAACATACTGACCGCAGCTGAAAAACTTGTGGCAGATACTCAACCAGGTGAGCAAGCTGTATTCTTCTTTGCCGGTCACGGCGTCAAGGGAGAAGATGGTCGTTATTATATGGCCACATCAAATGTGGACATAACAAACATCTCCGGCACCGCGTTGTCCTGGGATAAACTCGCTGCGATCCTGGCCAGGTCCAGAGGACGCATGACGGTCTTCATTGATGCCTGCCATTCAGGTGCTGCAGGCACCGATTTTTTTGCCACCAACGATGAAGCGGCAGCTGGCATCCTGAAAAATATCCCCTCCGGCTTGACGGTAATGTCCGCCTCCAAGGGCCGCGAGCTTTCCGAGGAAAGCCCCGATATTGGTGGTGGTTATTTCACGAAGGCAGTAGCCGAGGTCATCTCGGGCTCACGAAGCGAATATGACACCAATCGCAATGGTGCCATCGAGGTATCTGAATTGTATCGCGGTGTGAAGC
>CAYRLR010000509.1:0-2851 GCA_964424975.1 uncultured Anderseniella sp. | reverse complement strand
GACACCGATGGTATCGTAGGAAGTGCGCATGGTCCTCGGTAACATATTGCGTCATTCTTGTCAGGCGCGACCCGTCTTCCTGTCATCGCGCACGAACTCGAGTTCGACGGCAAATGCTGTGCGGATGTGGTTTGTGGAAGTAAAATCTGATAGGTCGTTGTCGCGCGCAGGTTGCATCTGGGTTTGCTTGAGAGTTTAAAAAGCGAATGGGATGCCTGACAATATCGAATGGAGCGTCATGAAAGTTCTTGTCACCGGCTCACAAGGCCTCATCGGCAGGCACCTTGCGCCTGCCCTGACTGAGGAGGGTATCGAGGTTGTCGCGTTCGACAAGCTGCTTTCTGATTCTGACGGTCGTCCCTTCGATACCCGAAATCGCGATCAGGTCGCAGCGGCGATTGCGGGTTGTCGCGGCGTGATCCATCTGGCTGCGGTCTCCCGGGTTGTATGGTGCGAGCACGATCCTGACCTGTGCCAACAGGTGAATGTCGAAGGCACGCGCAACGTCTATGATGCCGTGATGGCGTCCGATCACCGGCCATTCTTGTTGTTTGCGAGCAGTCGGGAAGCCTATGGGTCTCCGACCAGTACACCCGTCAGTGAGGATTGTCCCCTGGTGCCATGCAACGTTTACGGGCGAAGCAAGCTTGAAGGCGAATTACTGACCAACGCCCTCTCCGCTGCCGGTGTAACGACCTCAATTCTGCGGTTTTCCAACGTTTATGGCTGTACTGCCGATCATGTTGACCGAGTTATCCCGGCGTTTGCCCGACAGGCAGCCCGTGGTGGTGCTATATATATAGAAGGGAGCGAGTGCGTTTTTGATTTCACGCATGTGCATGACGTGGTGTCTTCGATCGTCCAGGCAGTTTTGCAGTTGGCCGATGGCCGCAACCTGCCGGCGATGCATTTGGCATCCGGCACCGGCACCTCTTTGGGACAGCTTGCGCAATTGGCGCTGGACGCAAGTGGCAATCGCCTCGAAATCGTCGAAAAACCACCACGCTCTTTTGACGTATCCCACTTCATCGGCAACGCTGCCCTAGCTACCGAATATCTGGATTGGTCTCCCAAGTGCGACCTCGCAACCGGGTTCCACCGACTGACTGAGGACTTCCGTCGCGAAGACAAGCAGCGTGTCTGAAGTATCGCCGATTTAACGAGTCCGCATGTCGCTGTAAACCGGTGCTCCTCCAACACCGCGGCACAGTGCACCTTCACGATAATCCGATAGCATAGTGTTCTAGAATTTCGGCCCGCGCACCACGGTCAGAACGTCCGCGACTGGTGCCTGCTTGCTGACACCAAGCAGGCGCTTGATCCATGAGCGCCGCCAGCGTGGCGAAGCAGAAGGTTTAAATCCACCGAGAGACTGATGGATTGGAAAACGTTTCTCAATTCTTTCATAGACTGCTTCAACCTGGCTTCGCCAAGGTTCCAGTTCGGTACGCGACCCGGCAATCGCCCGGTATTCGTCCAGCAGGGTACTGGCATCCATTGCCAGCCGCTGCGTATAGAATGCAAAATGCGCAGCAACGGCTGCTGTTTCGATACTGTTGATGCGTCCGACTCTCAGTGGGATTGAACAGCTCATCGCCGCTTCTTCATCCTCCCCGACCGGAATGACCCCATCGAACGCTGCGATATCCCGGCCGAACCAACTGAGGCAGTTAATTGAAAAGCAATTGGCAGAGATCGGAACGCGACCGCATTGCAAACGTTCAACCTCGCCATTGTTGATAAGATCCTGCAGCAAACCGTGCAGCGCAAGGGGAAGACTTGGATTGATCCAGCCTACCGGATCAAAACGATCCGGACCGGCTGGGCGCGACACCTGAATTTTGCCGAACGTCTGGAGCAAATAGGTCCCCAATGCATTGTTGATCGTCAGCGGCGCTACCATGAAGTCATCTTCATTGTTCACACGAGCATCCAGGAGAGTGTCGAAGAAGTGTGGATCAATCCACACTACATCGTCATCGAAGCGGATGTAGACAGTGTCGGTATCCATGGCTTGGGACCAAAACGAGCCGATTGCCTTCGGCCCCAGTTCCGTGTTGCCTGCAAGTCTGACAAGATTGATTCTCGAATCAATGCTAGCGAGCTCTTCCATGAAGGCTATATCGGCAGGATCAGGTGTATTGACCCACAAATCATAGCGATCAAGCCCGGGACAGGAGAGTACGTAGGGAACGAGAAGCCGAAGATAGCGCCGTCGACCAGCCGGCGTCACACATACAAGTTTCCACGGATCACGCATTTTTCTGAACGTCCCCTAGCAGTGAAGCTGCGGAGTGGTTAGCTTTTTGAATAGTTGAAACTCGATGGTCTGGCAATATGAGGGTGCGTAAACGGTGAGCGACCGGATTTTGGTAATTGGGGCAGGCCTGTCCGGGGCAACGGTGGCGCGTGTGCTTGCGGAAGCCGGGTTCACGGTCGAAATCCAGGAACAGGAGGAACATCCCGGCGGACATTGCCACACTTATCGGGATACGCCGACCGGTGTCATGGTGCACGCACACGGCCCTCACATACTGCACAGTGACAATGAATCGGTTTGGGGCTTCGTCGATCGTTTTGCCGTAATGCGGCCTTATGCTCATTTCGTCCGCGCCGTAACTGGCGACAAAACCTACCCGCTGCCAATAACTCTCGACACGATCAACCAGTTTTTCGGTCGCGAATTCGACGCCGCACAAGCCAAATCTCATCTATCCAGCCTTGCTCGGCGTTATCCGTCCGCCCCTCGAAACTTTGAAGAACAGGGGCGCAACTTGCTCGGCGATGCGCTCTACGAGGCATTCTTTCGCGACTATACCCGAAAGCAATGGGGAGTGGACCCGGCGTGTTT
>CAYRLR010000508.1:0-2859 GCA_964424975.1 uncultured Anderseniella sp. | reverse complement strand
CAGCCGGATGGCGCTAGCACCGCTCAACCGATTACACCAACTGCTCGATTTATGATCCATTGAACCTAAAGGCAGTCAGAGTCCGAACAAATGGGTAAAGTGACGATGACAATATCAGCTGTTGGCCTCTAGCTGCCGTTTAGGATTGTCGATTGAATGTCTACAAAGGACTCGGAGCGGTCGTGCGTCCACGCAGCATCACGGAAAAAATCTCCGTCGGATGGAAGTCCGCTTTTCACAAACTGACATGACTGCTGCGCAGTTGCGGTGAATTCACACTTTCCGCCCAATGCAGTCCAAAGCACAAGTTCACCGAATGCCTCAAAGGTCCGCACAGCTGTCGTTGGTTCGCCCCGCAGCGAAGGTCCGCGGGCCGACCTTCAGCGTCCTTGAATGCACTATAGCAAAAGTCCTGGATGTGCTCGTGACGCGATTCCATCCCATTGCAGCGTGGAACTGGAGAATCTGGCTAGGGACCCTGAATAGCGAAAATTATTGCAGCCTGAATACTCACTTGTTCGCAGATGCTCCATAATCGTGGCTGTCAACACCTTCAAACCAACATCTGAAAGATGATACCGGAGACTATGGCGCCTGAAATACCGAGGCCGAGATAGGCAGCGAACACCTGTTTCTTCACCAGTGACCACACCGCAGCCATGGCCGGAACGGAACTGACTGCACCGGCCACCATAAAGGACATTGCAGCACCCGAGCCCATGCCCTGTTCCATCAGCCCTGACAGCAATGGCGGGGCAATGTAGGAGTTCAGGTAGGCCGGCATGCCAACAAAAGCTGCAATTGCAATCGGCGTAATGCCCTCGCCGCCAACCAGGCCGGCAATCAGCGACGCGGGAACGTAGGTGACGAGCAAGGCTTCCAGCGCATAGGCCAGCGCAAGCCACTTGATCAGGAACAGCGCGTTGTTGATGAACTCGGCCTTGAACACCTCCCTGCGTTTTTCCTCACGCCAGAACGACCATACAGGTTTGCCGTCAAACGGGTTCGGTCCGCAGCCGCAACCGGTCGAAACCTGTTCGCGCAACGGCTCGCCAAACCAGCCCGCCTTCAACAGCAGTTTTATGGTGAATCCGCCAAACAATCCCAGCCCGATAGCAGACACCGCCTTGCCGATTGCAAATGGCCAACCAAGCGCTGCGGCTGTGATCAGCAGCGTCGGCGGATCGATCAGCGGCGATGACAACCAGAAAGCCATCACGGCAGACAAGGGTGCTCCCAATGCCAGAAGACCGGCAATAAACGGGATGACCTCGCAGGAACAGAATGGCGCCAGTCCGCCGAACAGGGCAGCCAGTATGATCATGCGATTTTCGCGGCCCTTGAATGCATTGGCAATGACGGCCTCTGCACCGGCAGCTTTCAGCCCCGCAATCAGCACGACCGCGAAAACAATGTAGGGGAGCGTTCCCAGAAAAGCTCTCACGGCAAAATCGACAACCGGAACCAGGTTGGGAAAATCCAGCACGGCAACCGCGACCGGTGCCAGCAGCGTAATTGTCCACGGCGTTGCCAGCCGTGACTTCAGTTCATCTGCCATAGTCGGTGACCGTCTGGAAATATCGCTCATGTCTCGTTCTCCTGATCTGCGCAGCACTGTTCAAGAATGAAGGCCGCCAGTGCGTGCAGATGGCCATAATTGGCCCGATTGATGATGGTTCGCCCCTGCCGGTTCTGCACGATCAGATCAGCAGACGAGAGAAACTTCAGATGATGGGCAAGAGTGGATCCCGGAATACCGGTACGCTGCTGAATGTCACCGACCAGCAGTCCCTTTTCCCCGGCCCTGACTAGGGTTTGCAGAACTTCCAGGCGGGACTCCGACCCCATGGCAGAAAACCCCTGGGCGGCAGCGACGAGATCCATGTCAAATATCCTTTATTTCGATATTTCTAGAATTATCGAAATAACATGTTCCTGTCAACCAAACTTCTGCGCGCACCCGTAAATCGGGTCGACTGCCAGGGCTGGCGTTCCTATCCAATGCTGTATCTGAAACACACGGAGAAACGGCAATGGAACTCAAAGGCAGAACGATCATCATCACCGGTGCCAGTAGCGGGATAGGCGAAACCGCTGCGGTGTTGTTTGCGGCGCAGGGGGCAAATCTGGTTCTGGGAGCAAGGCGGCAAGTGCTGCTTGAGCGGCTTGCCGGAAAGATTGACGACCACAATGGCCGAGCCGTGTTTCTGGCCGGAGATGTCAGGCAGGAGGCTTATGCCGTCGACCTGGTCAAGCTGGCCAAGGCCGAGTATGGCGGACTTGATGGTGCGTTCAACAATGTCGGGATCATGGGCGATACCGGGCCAGTTCCCGACATGGAGACAGCAAACTGGGACGCAGTCATTGCGACGAACCTGACCAGCGCGTTCTTTGCAGCCAAGCACCAGATACCGGCCCTGAAACAGCGAAGTAACGGATCAATCGTGTTTACTTCATCGTTTGTCGGATATTCGAATGCAGGCATGCCGGGCATGGGCGCCTATGCGGCTTCGAAAGCCGGCCTGATCGGCCTGGCGCAGTCTCTGGCGGCTGAACACGGCCCGGACGGCATTCGCGTCAACACCCTGCTGCCCGGTGGCACCAGAACAGACATGGCGGGTAACGATCCTGAAATCCACGAATATATAGCCGGGCTTCATCCACTGAGACGTATGGCGGACCCTCAAGAAATAGCACAAGCTGCATTGTTCCTGCTGTCAGACCGGGCTTCCTTCGTCACCGGCAGCGCTATGGTTGCGGACGGCGGCGTTTCGATCCGACTGGGTTAGAGCATGATTCATTTAGATGGAATCGTTTGATGGCATCAAATCAGGTCACTCGGCTAGGCGCGAAGCGAAG
>CAYRLR010000507.1:0-2859 GCA_964424975.1 uncultured Anderseniella sp. | reverse complement strand
AATCCCTGCTCGACGCGTGCCGGGCACAGGTCGAGACCGAGACCGACGCCTATCTTGCAACGCCGGTTCAGGGCGTATCGGCCATGTTCGACTATTTGTTCGAGGAACTGCCGGAGACTCTCATGGCCCAACGCGAACAGGCCATAAAGGCGGAACAGGATGAGCGCGATGGCTGAGATCGACATGCTGGGCGCTGTAAATCTTGCCCTCGCGCGCGCAATGCAAGACGATGAGACCGCCCTGGTTCTTGGCGAGGATGTCGGGATCAATGGCGGCGTGTTCAGGGCAACCGACGGCCTGCAGGCAAGGTTTGGCGCCGCCCGGGTGCTGGATACTCCACTTGCCGAATGCGCCATTGCCGGTATCGCCGTGGGTGTGGCTGCTCAGGGGTTTCGACCTATTGCCGAAATACAGTTCGCCGGGTTCATCTACCCCGTCATTGACCAGATACTTAATCATGCATCCCGGCTGCGCACCCGCACACGCGGCCGGTTGAGTTGTCCCATGGTCCTGCGCGCGCCCTATGGTGGGGGGGTGCATGCGCCTGAACATCATTCTGAAAGTCCAGAGGCCCTGTTCGCCCTCATTCCGGGCCTCAGAGTTGTCATTCCATCATCTCCCCGGCGGGCATATGGGCTGTTGCTCGCGGCAATCAGGAACCCTGACCCGGTCGTCTTCCTGGAGCCGAAGCGGCTCTACCATGCATTCAAGGAGGACGTCACGGATGACGGCCAAGAGGTACCGCTGGATCTGCCGGCCTGCCTGAGACAGGGCCATGATGTTACTCTGGTCGCGTGGGGTGCAATGATACCCGAGACCTTGCGCGCGGCTGATCAGCTTGAGGCGGAAGGCATATCGGCGGAAGTGATCGATGTGATGACCTTGTCGCCGCTGAACGATGAACCGGTCTGTGCATCGGTGGAAAAGACAGGCCGCTGTGTTGTGGTTCATGAGGCGGCGCGCACAGGAGGATTCGGAGCGGAGATTGCGGCCCGGATCGCAGACCGGTCGCTGACTTCTCTGCTGGCGCCGGTCAGGCGCGTCACCGGCTATGACACGGTGGTTCCGTTGCCCCGCCTGGAGGCGCAATATATGCCCGGGTTGAAGCAAATCGTGCAAACTGCCCGGGAAGTGATGGAACTGTCATGAACACCTTTTGCCTGCCCGACCTGGGAGAAGGCCTCAAGGAGGCGGAGATTGTCGCCTGGCAGGTGTCTGAAGGCGATCATGTGGTTGCCGATCAGCCCTTGCTGTCGGTAGAGACGGAAAAGGCAGTAGTGGAAATTCCCTCGCCGCAATCGGGTCGCGTCACAAAACTCCATGGCCAACCCGGCGACATCGTTCCCGTCGGGCACCCCCTGGTGGAGTATGATGGCGCGGGCGACGGGCAATCGGACACGGTTGTCGGAGAGCTCCCTCATGGTGAAGCGGAAGCGGCGGCGCCTGTTCCTGCTGCTGCGGAGACCCGACCGAAGGCAGCGCCCGCAGTGCGCAAACTTGCGCGAGAACTGGGCGTCGATCTTGCCATCATCCCGGGTAGCGGCTCTGCCGGGGCAATCACTACCGAAGACGTCATGCAAGCAGCATCAACAGGCGATGGCGACACCGCGGGAGAGCGTTTGCGGGGTCCCCGGCGCACCATGGCGCTGGCAATGACAAAGGCCGGGGCAGAGGTGGTTCCGGCAACCCTGACCAGCAGTGCGGATATTACCGGATGGTCCGGCGAAGATGATCCGACCGTTCACCTCATTGCGGCTGTGGTGGCAGGCTGCAGGGCCGAGCCAGCCCTGAATGCATGGTACAATTCTGCCGGCATGACGGTTTCCCGGCACAAGGAGGTTCATCTCGGTGTTGCGATGGACACCCCAGACGGGCTGTTCGTGCCGGTTGTCCGCAACGCAGGCGCGTTAACCGCAACTGAGTTGCGCGAAACAGTCGACAGGCTGAAGTCACAGGTGGACAACAGAAACATCGCGCGTGAACACCTGACCGGTCAAACCATTACCTTGTCGAATTTCGGCACGATGGCCGGACAATTTGCAAGCCTCGTCGTGATGCCGCCGCAGGTGGCGATCCTAGGCGCCGGTCAGGGGAATGAGCAGGTTGTACCACGGGAAGGCAAGACGGTGATCCGCCGCATCCTGCCCCTGTCCCTGACATTTGATCACCGGGTGGTGACAGGTGGCGAGGCGGCCAGGTTCATGAAAGCGGTGACTGACAGCCTGGAAAACCCTGGTGGAGATACGCAATGACAACTCCTTTTGATCTCGGCGACGAACTGGGACCGGCCAAGATACTGTACCTGGTAAACCCGGCTGTTGGTCTGAAGGCCATAGTTGTCGTGGACAATATTGCATGTGGACCTGCAATCGGAGGCACCCGCATGGCCCCGGATGTTTCGCTCGAGGAATGTGCCAGGCTCGCCCGGGCGATGAGCTATAAAAATGCAGCCGCCGGACTGGCACATGGCGGCGCCAAATCGGTAATCTTTGCCGACGCCTCGATGAAGCTCGAGCAGAAAGAAACACTGATACGGGCATTTGCCCGCGCGATAGAGGATGTGCGCAGTTACATTCCCGGGCCGGACATGGGCACGGACGAGATATGCATGGCCTGGATCCAAGACGAGATCGGGCGCTCGGTAGGCCTGCCCCGCGAGATCGGCGGGATACCTCTGGACGCGATCGGGGCAACCGGTTTCGGCGTGGCTGTTGCGGCTGAAGTCGCCGAGGAGTTTGGTGGCGTCAAGCTGGACGGGGCACGAATGGCCATCCAGGGTTTCGGCGCCGTCGGCCAGCATGCGGGCCGGCAATTGGCTGCACGCGGTGCCATCCTCGTAGCTGCGGCCGACTCCCGAAA
>CAYRLR010000506.1:313-2860 GCA_964424975.1 uncultured Anderseniella sp. | reverse complement strand
ATGATGGCGGCGGCGGCGTCATGTCGATCATGAAGGGCCGGGTGTTCGAGAAGGTCGGCGTTCACTGCTCAACCGTACACGGCGAGTTTTCCGAAGAGTTTCGCAAGCAGATACCCGGCGCTGAGCAGGATCCGAGGTTCTGGGCATCCGGTATCTCGCTGATTGCCCATCCGTGGAATCCGAATGTTGCAACGGCGCACATGAATACAAGGTTCGTGGTGACGTCGAAATCCTGGTTTGGCGGCGGCGGGGACCTGACCCCGGTGCTGATGCGCAGGCGCACCCAGGAAGATCCGGATTCAGTGGCGTTTCACGACGCTTTCAGACAGGTCTGTAAGGCGCACGACGTGGCCGACTACAAGCGCTACAAGGAATGGTGTGATGAGTATTTCTGGCTCAAGCACCGCAATGAGCCGCGTGGCATCGGCGGTATATTCTTCGACTACCTGGACAGCGGCGACCGGGAGGCGGATTTCGCGTTCGTAAAGGATACAGGCCTGGCCTTCGAGACGGCGTATAGCGACATCGTGCGCGCCAATGTGGATACGCCTTGGACGGATGCGGACCGCGAGGAACAAATGGTCCGTCGCGGACGCTATGTTGAATTCAATTTGTTATATGACCGGGGTACGTTGTTTGGGTTGAAAACCGGCGGCAACGTCGATTCAATCCTGTCTTCCATGCCACCGACCGTCAAATGGCCCTGAATGACCAGATTCAATCCAGCCTGACATCCGCTATTGCCAGGCGCAATGTGACAGGTGCCATTGCGCTGGTATTCGGTGCCGACATCGCCATGGGGCTGACCTATCCGCTGCTCAACCTGCTGCTGGAGACACGCGGCGTTGACGAGCGTGTCATCGGGCTGAACGCGGCCATGTCGCCACTTGGCATCATCTTCATGGGGCTGATTCTGCCGCGCCTGGTGGCGCGCAAGTCCAGCGCCCCGATTGCCTGGATTGCGATGGCCTGTCTGGCAGCCTCCATCGTGGCATTGGGTGTGTTTACCAGCCTGACGTCATGGTTTGTCATCCGCTTTGTGCTTGGCGCGGCCGCCGGTGCACTTTTTGCCCTGTCGGAAGCATGGCTGATGCATTTTACCGCCGATGCGAACCGGGGACGCACGACGGCGATCTACACCACCGTCATGGCCGCCGGGTTCGGCACCGGTACGGTCATCCTGCCGTTTACCGGCATTGAAGGCATGTTGCCGTTTCTCATCGGTGCCGGCTTTATTGCCATCGGCTCTCTGCCGCTGCTGCTGATTCGGCTGGACGGCACCGAGTTCCAGCCGGATGAAAACGGTGGTGAAGCCGGTATGATGGCGTTTGCGCTGGCTGCACCTTTGTTGTTGCTGGGGGTGTTGACCATGACGATATTCGACTCTGTCATGTTGTCGTTTTTCCCGATCTATGCGGTACGCATATCCCTGGATCTGTCGTCGGCAGCGTGGCTGCTGGGAGCATCCGTTGCCGGTGCTGCGTTTTTCCAGATCCCGATCGGCTGGCTGGCTGACCGATGGTCAAGACATGGCGTGATATGGATTGCCACGCTTGGCACCTGTGCACTGGCCCTGGCAATGCCGGTATTCATCAAGACATGGGTGGCCTGGCCGCTGGCCATTGCGCTGGGAACCTGTGCCTATGCCCTGTATTCGCTGGCGCTGGTTGCGCTGGGCGACCGGTTCAAGGGACCAATGCTGGTGGCGGGATCTGCAGCCGTGGCAGGCATGTGGGGGATAGGCGGGGTCGCAGGGCCGCCGGTGACCGGCTGGATTTTCAAGATTGCAGGCCATGAAGCACTGCCTTACGTGCTGGCGGCGCCTTATGTGGTGTTTGCCGTCTGCCTGGCGGTATCCGGTGGTCATCTGGTTCGCCAGGGCTGGCGAAAGCAGCTCTGATAGCCGGGCATATCAGCAATGATATGGCCGTGGCTTGACCCGGCTGACGGGCTCGTGTCCTGTCGGATTCATGACAACACCTAGCGACACCCAGTCAATGGTCCGGCGACGCAACCTGTTTGCGGCGTGTGCGGCGATTATCGTGTTCGGCTTTGCCATGGGACTGACCTATCCCCTGTTGTCCCTGTTGCTTGAGCGTCGCGGTGTGCCGGAAACGGTCATCGGCATGAATGCCGCCATGTCACCGCTCGGCATCCTGGTGTTTTCGATCTTCATTCCCGTGCTGGCACGGCGATTTGGCGCCCGTACGGTGACTATCGTGGCCGCACTTTCGGCTGCGCTCATTTTGCTGGGCTACAAGGTGTTTCCGTCGCTTGAAGCCTGGTTCGCGCTGCGGTTGCTGCACGGCATGGTGGTCTCGACGTTGTTCGTATTGTCGGAAAGCTGGGTGGTGAAATATGCCGACCCGGGCTCGCGCGGCAAGGTGGTGGCAATCTATGGCGCTGCGCTGGCCGCCAGTTTCGGTGCCGGGCCACTGATTATCTCGCTTATCGGCATCGATGGCTGGTTACCGTTCGTCATTGGCGCGATTGTTCTTGTCGTGGCGACGGTGCCGATGTCGATGATTCGGGAAGTTGGGGTTGAGG
>CAYRLR010000506.1:0-303 GCA_964424975.1 uncultured Anderseniella sp. | reverse complement strand
GCGAAGAGCGCCTTGAGGCCGAAGCCCACACGGGCTGGGGGGATATTCTCGGCTTCATACCCAAGGCGCCGGTGCTGCTGGGTGCGGTCTTCATCTTTGCCGTGTTCGATGCGGCGACCCTGAGCCTCATCCCGGTTTATGGCATCAGGATCGGGTATGACCTGGCCGCGTCCTCCAACATGCTGACCGTGCTGATCGTCGGAAACGTGATCCTGCTGTTGCCGATCGGCTGGCTGATCGATCACACCGACCGGCGCGTGGTGCTGGCCGGACTGGGTGCACTGACGCTGATCCTGTTGCTGG
>CAYRLR010000505.1:0-2862 GCA_964424975.1 uncultured Anderseniella sp. | reverse complement strand
GTTACCACGGTCCACAAAACAAAGGCCGGGTTCGAGGTCGAGTTGTCGTCGCATGGGCAATCGTCGGTGTTGACATGCCGCAACCTCGTGGTGGCGTGCGGTGGCAAGTCCATCCCGAAAATGGGGGCCACCGGGTTTGGCTACCGGATTGCCGATCAGTTCGGACTTGCGGTTACCGAAACCCGGGCTGCGCTGGTGCCGCTGACATTTTCTGAAGCCATGCTGGCAGCGTTCAAACCTCTGGCAGGCGTGGCGGTGGACGCTGTGGTCAGTTGTGAAAATGTGCGGTTTGAAGAAGCACTGCTGTTTACACATCGCGGGCTGTCCGGTCCGGCGATTCTGCAAATATCATCTTACTGGCGCGAAACCACACCCATCGTGGTCGACCTGTTGCCGGGGCGCGATGTGTTTGCCGAATTGAAGACGATGCGCAAGACCCATGGCAAGAAAGCCCTGGCCACAGTGCTGGGTACGTTTCTTCCAAACCGGCTTGCGAGCTACATCGCAGGTGGTGTGGGGGTTGCCGGTCACCCGGCCGCTGCCGGGGCTCCGGCAGGCAATCTGGGGGACCTGTCCGACAAGTCTTTATTGGCTATAGCAGCAGCCATCGGGCAGTGGCAGATTTACCCGGTCGGTACGGAAGGGTATCGCACGGCGGAAGTCACACTTGGTGGCGTGGACACTGACGGTCTGAGTTCGCGCTCAATGGAGGCGCGGCAGGTGCCGGGATTGTACTTCATCGGTGAGGTCGTCGACGTGACCGGCTGGCTTGGCGGGTACAATTTCCAGTGGGCATGGTCGTCAGGCTGGGCGGCCGGCACTGCCATAGCAGAAACAGGAAACGGATCATGAATGACCGAAACAATGAACTGGGGCAGCCAATCGGATTCGCTGTAGCGGACTGGAAACCCGGTTCCGCGCCGCCACGCGAGCCCATGCAGGGGCGATATGTACGCCTGGAGCCGATCAGTGTCGAAAGCCATGCGCAAGACCTGTTCGCGGCCTTTGCGGCCGATCGCGAGAATCGCATCTGGACCTATTTGCCGTACGGGCCGTTTGCGAGCGCCGATGACTTCCGGGGCTGGCTGGAGCAAACCTGTCTTGTCGATGACCCGCTGTTTCACGCCATCATCGATGGTGACACGGGCAGGGCGGTCGGCATGGCCAGCTATCTGCGTATCGAGCGTGGCGTCGGTGTGATCGAGGTCGGGCATATAAATTACGCACCGGCGCTGCAGAAAACGCGCGGTGCAACCGAGGCCATGTATCTGATGATGCGCCGGGTGTTTGGCGAGCTTGGTTACCGCAGGTACGAGTGGAAATGCGATGCGCTCAATGCGGGCTCATGCGCCGCCGCAAAACGTCTGGGGTTTACATATGAAGGCCAGTTCCGGCAGGCCACAATGTACAAGGGACGCAACCGGGACACAAACTGGTATTCGATACTGGACGCCGAGTGGCCAGCGTTGCAACGCGCCTATGAAGCCTGGCTGGCACCGCCGAACTTTGATGAGGCCGGTGTGCAGAAGCATGGTCTTGCAAGCCTGATCAAGGCCGGGTGAGCCTAAAACGCTGTCCTGCAGATTTGTGAAGTGCCCCGGATGGTGATGTCACTCGGCAGCGGACACGCTGCCGCCGCGATGCTGTGCTTGATGCAATTCGTGAAAATTTTTCTTAAACGTGCAACCGGGCGTTAACCTTGTTGCGGCATCGTCCTGGGTTATTGCGGTCGCATTCCGGGCATCAAACCCGGTGTCCAGGCAGTCTGGAAATGCTCGCGTGAGTGAAGCGTAATGTGTGGAGACACCTTTGATGTTTGCGTTGAAGCAAGAGCCGGTAGCGGCTGATTTCTGGGGCTGGTTTGACGACAACGCAGCCGTGTTGGCCGACCTGGCCGTCAATCTTGATGACTTGACCATGGAACAACTCGAGCCCGTTCTGGATGAACTGGCAGTTGAACTCCATGATGTTGATGACCGGTTGTTCGCCGAACTCGGCATGGCTGAAGACGGTACCCCGGTCCTGCTGATTACCGCAGACGGTGACCGCGAGGCCCTGCTGGCCGCGCGTGATCTGGTGGACCTGGCGCCTGAGTACAAGGACTGGGTGTTCAAGGCATTGCGTGAACGTGAACAATTGACCGACAAGCTGGCCCTGCCGGGTGGCGGTCAGATCGATATTCGCGAAGCGGTATTCGTGCTGGAAGTGCATGAAGGCAAGGCCGAGATTGCCATTGGTCTTGATGACTGGGACGACGAGCGCGCGGAAGATTACAGCCTGGCAGCGGAAGGCCTGGTGGAGATGCTGCTGGGCGAGTCCGATTACTCGGCCGGCGTATCCGGCGTCATGGCCCTGCCGATGAAGGACCTAGCAGACGAAACCGATCCGTGGCCGCTGAAAGCACTGGTCAGCGAATTCGACAAGCAGCTCGGGGACTAATCCGGAAGTTGGTTTTTTTGTTTTATTTGGCGCTCACGCAAGCAGCCTGTCGGCTGCGCTCCGCGGGGGCGCACTTCGTGCTTTGTTTTATTCCGCTCACGCCAGCAGCCTGACGGCTGCGCTCCGCGGGGGCGCACTTCGTGCGACGGCCAGTCGGCCTTGCCTCGGCACTTCGTGCCTTGTTTTGTTTAGCGCTCACGCCAGCAGCCTGACGGCTGCGCTCCGCGAGGGCGCACTTCGTGCGACGGCCAGTCGGCCTTGCCTCAGCACTTCGTGCTTCGGATTGGACATCATCACTGAAACCACTGATGTGGATCCTTGGGACAAGCCCAAGGATGACACATGAGAATGGGATCAATCTTCCACATTTGTCATCCTCGGGCTTGTCCCACTGGTGTCCGGTTTAAATTATTGGACAAGTTG
>CAYRLR010000504.1:0-2862 GCA_964424975.1 uncultured Anderseniella sp. | reverse complement strand
AGGATCGGCAGAATCTCGTCAAAATGATCCACAACGTGATCCGGATCAAATGCCGACACATGGGTGTCGGTGTACCCGAAACTCACCGCCACAACCGGTATGGAAGCGGCCTGCGCCGTGCGGATATCGGTGGCGCTGTCGCCGATCATGATAGAGTGCGAGCGCGCCGAACCGGCTGCCTTGATGGCTGCATCCAGCGGCCTCGGATCAGGCTTTGCCACGCCGGTTGTGTCGGGTCCGATGATGGCGGAGAAATAATGATCCATGTCGAGCCCGTTGATCAGCTTGACCGACAAGCGTTCCAGCTTGTTGGTGCACACGGCAAGGCCGATGCCGCGGGCTTTCAACTCGTCAAGCAGGGCCAGTACGCCTGGATAGGGTTTTGACTGCCCGGTTATGTTGGCCGAGTAATAGTCGATGAACTGCCGGAACATGATGTCGACCATGTCGGCGCGGGCCGGTTCGCCGGTGCGCTCGAAGCCGCGCTCGATCAGCTTCCTGGCCCCCATGCCGACCATTTCATAAACATCGTCCAGCGATACTTCACGCCGTCCATGCGCTTTCAGCACGTGGTTGGTGGCCCCCCACAGGTCCGGAGCCGTATCGACAAGTGTTCCGTCCAGATCAAAGATTACGGCAGATTTAGTCATTTTCCCTCGCTGACCCGGCACACAGTGTGGCTGCTGCAGATATGCGTCGGATCCGGCCCGGATGCAACCTGATGTGCCTTGGAGAGTGACGCAGGCCATGCTACACCGCCTGCCAACAAACCTGTAAGTTAGGAGGGTCCCCCATGGACGCGATCAAAACCCAAGCCCTGCAAGACATTCTCAAGGACAAGTCACTGCTGAAACAGCAGTGTTATATTGACGGCAACTGGATCTCTGGCGACGACACCATCGAGGTCACCAACCCGGCTTCGGGAGACGTGATTGCCTCGGTGCCGAAACTCGGTGCCGCAGAAACAAGGCAGGCCATCGAAGCAGCAGACCGGGCCATGAAGGGCTGGGCAGCCAGAACCGCCAAGGAGCGCAGCAACATCATGCGCGCCTGGTACAATCTGATGATGGAAAACCAGGAAGACCTGGCCCAGATCATGACCGCTGAACAGGGCAAGCCACTGGCTGAGTCCCGTGGTGAAATTGCCTATGGTGCATCCTTCATTGAATTCTTTGCTGAAGAAGCCAAGCGCATCTATGGCGAGACCATTCCCAGCCACAAGGCGGATGCCCGCATCGTCGTGACGCGTCAACCGGTTGGCGTGGTCGCCGCGATTACCCCGTGGAATTTTCCAAATGCCATGATCACCCGCAAGGCTGGCCCGGCACTCGGCGTCGGCTGCACCATCGTCATCAAGCCTGCCTCCGAGACCCCACTGTCGGCACTTGCATTGTGCGAACTGGCAGAGCGTGCCGGCATACCTGCAGGTGTCATCAATGTGGTAACCGGCAAGGCGTCGGACATCGGCACGGAAATGACCTCCAACCCGATCATCAAGATGCTGACCTTCACCGGGTCCACTGAAATCGGCAAATTGCTGATGAAGCAGTGTGCCGATACGGTCAAGAAGGTCGGCATGGAACTGGGCGGCAATGCGCCGTTCATCGTGTTTGATGACGCCGACCTGGATGCAGCTGTTACCGGTGCCATGGCGTCCAAGTATCGCAATGCCGGCCAGACCTGTGTCTGCGCCAACCGCCTGCTGGTGCAGGAAGGTGTTTATGACGCGTTTGCCGCGAAACTGGCGGAAGCTGTCGGCAACATGCAGGTTGGCGACGGCACCCGGGACGGCGTGACCACCGGGCCATTGATCAACAAGGCCGGGGTCGACAAGGTGCAGGAACATATCCAGGACGCCCTCGACAAGGGTGCCAGCGTCGTGACCGGCGGCAAGGCGCTGGGTGGCAATTTTCACGAACCGACCATCCTGCGCGACGTCACCACGGACATGAAGATAACCCGCGAGGAAACTTTCGGACCGGTTGCACCCCTGTTCAAGTTCAAGACCGAAGCAGAAGCCATCGCGATGGCAAATGATACCGAGTTTGGCCTGGCGTGTTATTTCTACACCCGCGACATCGGCCGCGTCTGGCGCGTCGGTGAAGCGCTGGAATATGGCATCGTCGGCATCAATGAGGGAATCATCTCTACCGAAGTGGCTCCGTTCGGCGGGGTCAAGGAATCCGGCATTGGCCGCGAGGGTTCAATCCACGGCGTCGAGGAATATGTGGAAATGAAATACATGCTGATGGGTGGTTTGAGCACGTGACACCTGACGAGGCCAAGGAAGCCGCCGCGCGCGAGGCATTGCTGCACGTGAGCGACGGCATGAAGATAGGTCTGGGAACGGGGTCCACTGCGGCGAAGTTTGTTGCAGGGCTTGGCGAGATGGTTGCAAACGGCCTGAATGTCGTTTGCGTGCCAACCTCCGAAGCCACCCGCGAGCAGGCTGAAAGCCTGAACATCCCGCTGACCAGGCTTGACGAGGAACCAGTGCTTGACCTGACGGTCGATGGTGCAGATGAGCTGGATGCGAACCTTACCCTGATCAAGGGCGGGGGCGGGGCCCTGCTGCGCGAGAAGATCGTGGCGTCATCGTCAAAGCAGATGATCGTCATTGCCGATCACACCAAGAAGGTTGCAACACTGGGCGCATTCCCGCTGCCGGTGGAAGTGGTGCCTTTCGGCGTCAAGTCCACGGCCATGAAACTGGAACATGCCGGCAAGTGGGCGGGCTGCGAGGGCTCGCTTGCCTTGCGGGTCCGTGACGGCGAACTGTTTGTTACAGACAATGGCAATGTGATCATCGATTGCGCTTTTGGCACGATTCCCGATGCCCAGAAGCTGGCGTCGGTGATCTCC
>CAYRLR010000503.1:0-2863 GCA_964424975.1 uncultured Anderseniella sp. | reverse complement strand
TGTCTGACCTTCAAGGTTCTTCTCAAACGCGTCTTCGGCATAGCCCGAAATGAACACGATCCGGGTCTTGACCCCACGCTTGCGCAGTTCGCGCAGCATGCTCGGCCCGTCCATTTCCGGCATCACCACATCCGACACGATAAGATCAGGTTCCGCGCCATACTCTTCCAGCACTTCAAGCCCGGCCTCACCGGAATCGGCTTCAAGCACGGTATACCCGCGCGACTCCAGCGCACGTTTGGCGAACGAGCGCACGGCATCTTCATCCTCGACCAGCAAGATGGTGCCGGTACCGGTCAGGTCCACGCTCTTCGGCTCGCCGGTGGCAGCCTCCGCAACACGTGCCGACACTTCTTCCTGCGTCTCGATGTACTGCGGCAGATAGACCTTGAATGTGGTTCCCTTGCCCATCTCGCTTTCGCAGAAGATAAAACCGCCGGTCTGCTTGATGATGCCATACACCGTCGACAGGCCGAGCCCGGTTCCCTTGCCGACTTCCTTGGTGGAGAAGAATGGCTCGTAGATCTTGTCCAGAACCTCCTGCGGCATACCGGTGCCGGTATCTGCGACTTCCAGCAGGACATAGTCGCCCGGCGGCATCTGGTCCGGCTTGACCAACCGGGATTGATCCGCAGAGACATTGCTGGATTTCAGTGTCAGCGTTCCGCCATCGGGCATGGCGTCACGCGCATTGACACACAGATTGATCACGACCTGCTCAAACTGGTTGATATCGACCTTGATGCGATCGAGATCGCGGCCGTGCACGATCTTCAGTTCAACAGTTTCACCCAGCAGGCGGCCCAGCAGATTGCCGAGATCCGACAACACATCAGTCAGCGACAGGACTTCCGGCCGCAAGGTCTGGCGACGCGAGAACGCCAATAGCTGGCGCACCAGGTTTGCAGCCCTGTTGGCATTCTGCTTGATGTTCATGATGTCGGCAAAGGACGGATCAGTGGGCCGGTGACGGGCCAGCAGCAGGTCGGAGAAACCGATGATCGCTGTCAGCACATTGTTGAAATCGTGAGCCACACCGCCAGCAAGCTGACCCACAGCCTGCATTTTCTGGCTCTGCGCCAGTTGGGTTTCAAGCGATGAGTGTTTCGTCGTGTCCATGGCAAACACCATGACGGCCCCCTTGCCGCCGGTCTCGTCAGCCACACAGTACACCTGGCCGGAGGCTTCCTCCTTGCCCAGAAAATGAAAGTCAGACGGTTTGGCTTCGGTCTTGCCGGCTGCAGCATCTGCAATAAGGGCCTTCAGTTTCTCGCGTTCTTCTTCACGCACCAGCGTCGACAGGGACCCTCGCCGCTTGGCCTTTGGCGCAAGCTCGAGAAACGCTGCATTCATGCTTTCGATTGTACCATTGCCATTCAGCTGCACGATGCCGATCGGCAGGGAATTGAACAGTCGCGAAATCTGCACCTGGGCTTCGCCGGAATTCTTCTCGACCGCAAAATGCGCCCGCCTGTCCAGCACGAGTGTTCGCGAGGGCTGCAGTTTGCCTTCGGCGTCGAACTCACATCGGTGCACAACGCGCGCCGGGATGGTATCGCCCGTCTGGGTCGTCAGGTCCAGGTCGAAAACTTCAGTCACCGGTTGCCCGGCCGCAGGTTCAATACCGCCAAGCAGCTTGGCGCCCTTTTCCGTCACGATGTCCGACAGTTTCAGATGACCGTCAGTGGTTGCGGACAGATCCAGCCCCAGCCACTCGGCCAGCGTGGCATTCACATAGGCAATGGACCCGTCGGCGGTGGTTGAGAAAAAACCGGCCGGCGCATGGTCAAGGTAATTGATGATATATTGCAGATTTTCAAACGCATCTTCCTGGGACGCGCGTGCATCTGTTTCGTCGATCAACCGCCATACCGAATAAGGCTGACCGGCGCCGACCTTCAGCGGTTTCACCTGCAGGCGAAGCCAGGCTGCCGCATCTTCACGCGCGCCGGCCGCTGCCGATCCAGGCGTCAGCCTGAACTGCTCGGATGCCTCTCGGCCTTCGCGTGCCGCCCTTGCCAGCCGGTAGACCCGCTCCGACACATCCGGATAACCCGAATACAGTGTTTCCAGATTGACCATCCGGGTCTGGCCTGACGCCGACACAAGTTGGCGGTAGGACGCGTTGCAATAGACGATCAGTCCGCGCGCATCCGACACCACGCATGGCTCGCCGACGGCATCGAACAACTGGTCGAAGAACTCTTTTTGCCGGGGCGCGCGGCCAAAGTGCACGAAACCCGCAAGCGCCCCGAAAACCGCCAGAAGCCCGGTAAGCGACATCAGGGCCAGCGCCACCAGGACGGTTTGCGGCACAATCGTCTGTGTTGTCTGAACAGCAAAGTACACGACTACGGCCAGCGCAATGGCCAGCAGAAGGCTGAGCACGGGCCTGCCCGCCGACTGTGCCGGACGCGACTCACCAACAGACCGCTCCTCGACCATCACTGCGTGAACTTCACTGTCCGCCTGCGCAGCTGCCATCCCGACAGGTTTCGAAGAACCGCTCTCCGGTTCGTTTTGAATGTCTTTGCTCATGGACCCCAATGTGCCTGACGCACCGCATCGCCCCGAATCAGGTGCAAGTATAGGCGAATTGTGCCATGTATGAGCCCTAAACGGGCGTTAGATTCAACCACGCAGATCGTTGGTGCCTGACTGCATCCACATGCTATTGTTTCGTAACGTTCGTCAAAACCAGACAGGCCACTGTCAATATAAGGAACTGAAATGGACCTTCTACAACCTTATATGAACTGGATATATATGGGCAGCGCTGCGCTGGCGCTGTTGATATTTGCCTGGCTGGCCTTGCGCACCTTCGGTGGCCGGGTACGCGCCAAGCGTGGTTCCCGCCTGGGCA
>CAYRLR010000502.1:0-2867 GCA_964424975.1 uncultured Anderseniella sp. | reverse complement strand
TATAGAAAACACCATCAATGGTGTAAGCCTGCTTAATGGAATCATGAAACCTGCACATACCAATCCACGGATGACTGACATTGCTTGAAATCGACACACCGGAAGAGCTCATTGGCCACATGGGCAAAACCATAGGTCCCGGCAGCTGGATCGACATCCCGGCGTCCCGCATCGAGGCTTTTGCAGACGCCACGGATGACCGGCAGTGGATCCATCTCGATGCCGCGCGTACGCAGGCCGAACTGGGACACCCCCCGGTTGCCCACGGCTACCTGACATTGTCCATGCTGGCCGTCATCATGTATGATCTGGTACGTGTCAAAAATGTTGGCCGCATTGTCAATTACGGCCTCAACAAGGTGCGCTTCATCGCCCCGGTTGTGGCCGGAGACCGGATTCGCGCTGACGTCAAAATCGACCAGGCAAATCGCGAAGACGGGTTTGTCAGGGCGGTCTTCGATGTTTCAATTTATGTTGAACGACTTGAAAAACCCGTAATGATTGCCCAATCCATTATAGTATACTTCAATCAGGACGGATCAGGCCAATGACTGACGACAAGACGAAAACCGAGGCGCAATGGCGCGAACAACTCAACGACGAGCAATATCATGTGCTGCGCAAGCACGGCACGGAGCGCGCATTCTCGCACCCTTTCAACAACTACAAGGACGAAGGCACCTATGTGTGTGCCGGGTGTGGTGCGGACCTGTTCAAATCCGATGCCAAGTTTGAGTCCGGGACGGGTTGGCCGAGCTTCTTTCAGCCCAAGTCACCCGACGCCGTCATCGAACATACGGACCGATCGTTCTTCATGAAGCGCACCGAGGTGCGCTGTGCTGCCTGCGAAGGTCATCTCGGGCATGTGTTTCCCGACGGACCAGCCCCCACCGGACAGCGCTATTGCATGAACGGCGCTGCGATGAAATTCAGGCCGAAAGCCTGACCCCTTCCCCATCCCTTGTTTTCCAAACCGGATTTTCCATGATCAAAACTCCCCCACAGGCGGCCAGCAAGCCTGTCCTGCGCGACTTTCACGGCCACACGCTCAGCGATGACTATGGCTGGCTGCGCGCCGGCAACTGGCAGGAGGTGATGCGCGATCCCGCGGTTCTGGACCCGGAAATCCGGACCTACCTGGAAGCCGAGAACGCCTGGGTGGAGCACACCATGGCATCCACTGAAAAACTTCAGAAAACCCTGTTCGAAGAGATGAAAGGGCGCATCAAGGAAGACGATTCCAGTGTTCCGGCGCCTGATGGTGAGTATTCGTATGGCGTCAAGTTCATCACCGGCGGCCAGCAGCCCTTGTTCGTGCGCACGGACCATAGCGGCGCCGACGAAGTCATCCTGGTCGATGGCAACAGGGAAGCCGAAGGCAAGGACTATTTCCGCCTTGGCGGTGCATCGCATTCTCCCGACCACAAGCTGGTGGCCTATGGCTACGACGACAAGGGTTCTGAGTTTTTCAGCCTTGTTCTGCGGAAAGCCGGTTCATCCGACAACCTTGCAGACATCATTCCCGACACCAGCGGCAGTGGCGTATGGTCCGCCGACAGCCAGTACATATTCTACGTGCACCTGGACGAAAACCACCGGCCGTCAAAACTGTTCCGCCACAAGATCGGCAGCCCGGTCAGCGACGACGTGCTGGTCCATGAAGAGACCGATGCCGGCTTTTTCATGAGTGCCGGCAAGAGCCAGTCGGGCGACTGGATCATTATCGACTGCCACGACCACCAGTCATCGGAATGCTGGTTGATCCCGGCGAAGGACCCGTTGACACCGCCGCGGCTGATCGAAGCGCGCCAACCGGGCCACGAATACAGCGTCGATGAGGCACATGGCGTCCTCTATATCCTCAGCAATTCGGATGACGCTGAGGACTTCAGGATCGTCACGGCCCCGGTCGGTGAGCCTGCCCGCAACAACTGGACAGACCTGGTGGCGCACACGCCGGGCACGCTGATCCTGGATCACACGGTGTTCAGCAGGCACCTGGCGCGGCTTGAACGCCATGAAGGCCTGCCGCGCATCATTGTCCGGCAACTGGAGAGCGGCGAGGAACATACCGTCTCGTTCGACGAGGAAGCCTATTCGCTCGGCATGTCGGCGGGTTATGAATTCGACACCAGCATGATCCGGTTTTCGTATTCGTCCATGACCACCCCGTCGCAGGTGTTTGACTATGACATGGCCAGCCGTGAGCGCACGCTGCGCAAGCAGCAGGAGGTGCCATCGGGCCATGACCCGGCCAACTACGTGACGCGGCGCATCATGGCCACCGCCGAAGACGGTGCGCTGGTGCCGATATCCCTGCTGTATCACAAGGACACCAGGCTGGATGGCACAGCTCCGGTCTGGCTGTATGGCTATGGCTCTTACGGCATTTCCATACCGGCCTCGTTCAACACCAATATCCTGTCACTGGCCGACCGCGGGTTTGTCTATGCCATTGCCCATATCAGGGGTGGCAAGGACAAGGGCTATGGCTGGTACAAGGCCGGCAAGATGATGACCAAGAAGAACACGTTTTCTGACTTCATCACAGCCGCTCGGCACCTGGTGGCGGAAGGCTTCACCACCAAAGGCAATATCGTCGCCCAGGGTGGCAGTGCCGGCGGCATGCTGATGGGCACCATCGCCAACATGGCGCCGGAGCTGTTCAGGGGCATCATAGCCGAAGTGCCGTTTGTCGATGTGCTCAACACCATGCTTGACGACACGCTGCCGCTGACGCCGCCGGAATGGCCCGAATGGGGCAACCCGATCGAGAGCAAGGAAGCGTTTGACTATATCCGCTCATACAGCCCCTACGACAATGTGGCAGCGCAGGCCTATCCGAACCTGCTGGTGATCGGCGGCCT
>CAYRLR010000501.1:0-2869 GCA_964424975.1 uncultured Anderseniella sp. | reverse complement strand
CTGTTCTTTTCGGTTGGCCTGCATCCGCTTGGCGCACGCTGGATCCAGGAGCACTACACGAATGACGATGAGCAGGAGACTTTCAGTTACTATGGCATCCTGAACCGCGTGGCACTGAATGTCGGCTATCACAACGAACATCATGATTTGCCGGCAGTGCCGTGGAACCGGTTGCCGGAGTTGAAGGCCAAGGCGCCCGAGATGTACAATCCGCTGAAATCATACCGCTCCTGGGCAGGTTTGCTGCGGCACTTTCTGTTCGACGGCAAACTGTCGATGCGCTCCCGGGTAACCCGAAAGCGTGTTGTCAGCGCGATCCAGTCACAGCGTGACGCTGAAAAAGACGCGACGGTTTAGAGCAACATGGGTTCGTTAGAACCCATGTTGCTCTGCAGGCCGGTTTTTCGCGCCCGCCGGACGTCGTTATGCTCCACTTGTGGTCAACCAGACCACGGCGCGAAGCATGCCTGGCAGCAAACCCGAAAAGCCGGTCAAATGGGTCAATAGCCAGTTCCGTTGGTATTACAAGTTGACGAGCATCGCACCGGCACAGCAGAGTCACCTGCCCGGCAAAAGGCTGCGGGCTTACGGAGATAATTGTTGTCGCGCCATCTGCATATTCTGACCAGCCCAAAAGAGCGACTGCAGAACAAACACCTGATCAAGGTGCTCGCCGGCATCTGGCGTGAACAGGGCCACAGCGTGTCGTTCGGAAACCATCCACCTCCAGCAACCGACGCCGTCATTGCCCACACCGATTACTCGATGATTGACGAGCATTTTTTCCGTCAGGTTGATGCGGGGCTACCCGTCATCAACAGCGCTGCCCGCAATATCCTCAAGTCGAACGTCAGTCAGTTGCTCGTCAACGAGGGCAGTAAATGGGATGGTCCTGTCATCATCAAGACAGATGCAAATTGCCATGCAGCCGAAGAATATGCCTATCATGGCCTGGATATCCTGCGACTGTTGAAAATCTTTGCAGGCCGGTTCGTGTCCTGGCAATGGACGGGCGAGTTGCCCTTCCGGACATACCCGATCCTGGAGCGAACCGACCAGGTGCCCGGCTGGGTGTGGCAGGACCACCGGCTGGTTGTGGAGAAATTCATGCCGGAGCGTGACGGGGACCTTTACGTGCTGCGGCTGTGGATGTTCTTCGGCGAGCAGGAGTACTGCATGCGTGTGTGCAGCGAGTTGCCGGTTGTCAAAAGCCGCAAGCTTGTCAGTGTCGAGCTGGTTGAAGAGGTGCCCGAGGTCGTGCGCTCAGTGCGCCGCAAGCTCGGACTCGACTTTGGGAAGATAGATTTCGTCATGCACGGCAACGATGCCTTTGTGTTCGATGTGAACAAGACCCCGACGGTTGACCTCAACAAGCGGGGGCAACCGGGCCCATTTGTGCGCCGGCTTGCTGATGGACTGGATGGCCTGCTGGCATGAAGTTGCAGGTAGCCACACTGGACTGTCTCTATCCCCGCAACAGCTTCTTCTGCGGGCGCACGACCCGCGCGATGATGGGGTGGAACGTGGCCAACGCCGGCGCCCTGCCGGCTTACCGCCTGGATGCCACACCGGCACAATTGATCGGTTTCGCCGGAGGCTTGCCGTTCGTTGCCCATGAAGCAGCAAGTACCCCTCTCGTGCTGGCGTTCCTGCGTCATTGCGGCCTGCCAGGCCCGGAACATCTGCATCGCTACCAGACGGCTGAAGAGGCTGCCGAGATCGCCTCAAATCTGATCAGCCAGGGCAAACGACTGGTGCATAATTTCGGGACCTTGCCAACCCTGGAGGCACCCGACGGCCTGCTGATACCCATGGACCTGTATTCACGCCTCAACTGCAAGAGCGCTTTGCCGAACCTTGTCGAGCCTGACCACCATCCTGAGCGCGAACTCGTCTCGTGCAGCAAGCTCGCGGCGACAATTGCTGCGGAGTGGACACTGCCTGTGTTTCTCAAAGTGGCCGAGAAGGGCTCGAACGGCGGAGGCGCCGCAGTCAGGTATTGTCCGGATGCAGATGCGCTCGACGCCGCCATCAGGGAGCTGACTGCCCGGCTGTCTCCGACCGACGCCATCATCATCGAAAAAGACTATGGCCCTGTTCCAAGCTGGTGCGCCGGCGTTGCCATCCTGGATGACGAGATCCGGTGGCTCGGAGCGTCACTGCAGGTATTTTCGAAACCCGCCAGCCAGAGCGGCAGCATACTGCTGCGCGAAGCCCCTCCAGCGGAAGTGAAATCGACGGCGATGGGTATTGCGCACAGGGCGCGCTACACGGGGTACAGGGGGATCGCCGGTTTCGATGTCGGCATACGGCGTGAGGCAGGCCCCGTGGTCTTCGATCTGAATTTTCGCCCCAACAGCTCAACCGGCCTGCTGCTCGCGGGGCGAGCTGCGCTCAACACTACGCGATTGCCCGTCGCACACAGTTTCTTTCTGCGCCATGACGGCCCTCTGGCTGCCCTGCTCGACGCTGTCGAGACCACCGCCGCCGCAGGACGCCTGATTCCGGGCAGTGTATTCGACCGGGATTGCTATGGCGATACCGCACATGACACGGCAACGCGATCCTGTCTGGATGGCTGGATACTGGCCGAAAGCTGCGAACAAGCCAGGGATTGGGCCGTCACGATCAGTCAGACACTCAGCGAGCAATAAGTCGCATAATGCCGCGTACGGGTGAAAAGCTGTACAAAACAAGCTGTAGAAAGAGGTTTTCAGCTCGGTAAATGTCATTGCAACACGAGATTGCGCGGTTCGCAGCGATGCTCCAGGCAAGTCTGGTTTCAAGCGTTGAGCCGTCACCGATACGGATATCCCTTTCAGTCGTATCGAATGGCAACCCTGCGGAGAGGTTGCCGTTGTTGGTGATT
>CAYRLR010000500.1:0-2874 GCA_964424975.1 uncultured Anderseniella sp. | reverse complement strand
CAATTATTTTTCCTTTTGGTATTGTTCTCAATTTTATCAACCAACTTAAATTAACAGTAGTCCGGACCGGCTAGCCTGACCCTCACGCATCACATGATTTTTGTGCAAGGCGGCGAGACGGAGGTTATCGGAGTGGATATTTTAGGCCAATCAAACGACAGGCGGATTACCGCCAGGATCGATGTGCTGAAGAGCGGTACTGTTGTCTCCGTTGACGGATTGCATCGCGAAGCATGCGTGGTGGACAATTTTTCAGAAACCGGTGCATTGCTGATCGTCGAGGAACCGCAGAAATTGCAGGCAAATCTGCTGCTCATAATTGACGGGGAAAAACACCGGCGTCCGGCTCGGGTTATCCGTCGCACCAGGAATACGATTGCAGTGTGGTTTGTAACAAAAGAAATGGCCAAAACCGCAGGCGATGCATGGGTTTTTCCACCGGATGCGTTTTAAGACTGACTTTGCAAGAAAGTGACAAGGCTATGACAATGTTTGGATCGGCTCAGGATACCAATGACGACAAGCTGCAGCGCGCGGAGCGCCATGACTGCACACAGTTTGGAACATTGATCAGCCCTTGCGGCAATTTTACGGAACCCTGCCTGGTACTTAATCAGTCCAGGACCGGCGCACTGGTTGAGGTGGAATGGGCAGACGATGTCGGCGATGATCTGATGCTGGCCGTGGATGGTGATAAATATCGCCGTCCCGGTCGTGTGGCATGGCGTGACAACATCCGCCTTGGCATTGAATTCATACTGCAGACAGACAAGCCGGAAAACCGGGCGAACTGGATCTTGCCGCTACCTGTGCAGGAATCTCTTCCCGATGACTATTTCGACTAGTTCAGCATGATTTTTTACCGAATCAATCGAAAACCACAGGATTGATCGTTTCCAAAGTTGCTCGAGGGTCTGTTGAGTATCAGTCTCAAGCGTTCAACTTACCCCATGTTGCTCTGATGATCCGGGGTCAAAAGTTTTCCAGCCACGGTCTCAGTTCGGTCTCCTGGGTCCATGCTGAACGATGCTGGTTGGCCAGGTGCCAATATGTGTCGGCAATGGCATCCGGATCCAGCATACTGTCCGGCTTGCCGGGCGCGTCGTGGCGCTCCGGACGAGCCTCGCTTCGAATTCCACCATCAATATTGACATGGGCTACGTGCACGCCTTTCGCCTGCAGTTCGCGCGCCATGGATTGCGCCAGCCCACGCAGGGCAAACTTGCCCATGGCAAATGGCGCAGACATGGCATAGCCCTTGATAGACGCTGATGCCCCGGTGAAAATGATCACTCCCCTGCCCGCATTGGACATGCGTATCGCTGCCTGGCGTGCCACCAGGAACCCGCCATAGGCCGTGACCATCAAGGTGCGGTGAACGTCTTCGGGATCAAGCTCGGTAATCGAACCGCGGACCCGGAAGGACGGATTGTAGACAACAACGTCCGGTGCCCCTGCCTTTGATTTGTCAAGATTTGCAAACAGCACCTCGACCTGATCCGGTTTCGACGCATCGCACCTGTAAACCTCGGCACCGGTTTCGGTGACCAGAGCTTCCAGCTTGTCCGTGTTGCGCGCGGCGAGCGAAATTGTGACGCCTTCGGCATGGAACCTGCGGGCAATACTGGCGGACAATCCGGCACCTGCGCCAACGATCAAGACATGGTGTAAACTGGTTTGCGATCTGCTAGACATTGGCGATGAGTTTCCATCCAAGGGTTATCCGGGGAGTGCACTGTATCAATGGCCATCTGTAGCACAATTAATCTGCCGCGCCATGCCGTCGGCACACAGCACAGTCTGAAGGTGTGGCGGTTTGGCGAACAGGGAGCCTCGCCGAAAGTCTATATTCAGGCGTCGATGCATGCAGATGAACTGCCGGCCAGTCTTGCTGCGGCAAAATTGTTGCCCAAGCTGATTGCAGCAGATGAGGCCGGCAAGATTGCAGGCGAGATTATCCTGGTTCCGGTGGCCAATCCCATTGGCCTGAACAACGTCATCCTGCGCAATCATAACGGACGCTACCATCTCCCCACCGGCGAAAACTACAATAGAGGTTTTCACGACATATCTGATGAGGTGCTTGATGCCATTGACGGCAAGATGGCAAACGGCCCGGAAGCAGACACGGCCCTTGTCAAACACGAGGTGGCCAAGGCCCTGGCGGCGGCGCAACCGGCAAATGAAGCGCAAAGCCTGAGACTGGAACTGATGCGGTTGGCGTGTGACGCAGACATTGTGCTGGACCTGCATACCGACTCCGACGCGCAGATGCATCTGTATCTGGATGAGGACCACTGGCCCGAGGCCGCCGACCTGGCAGGCCTGCTGGATGCCAGGGTTGTGATGTTTGCACGTGCATCGGGAGGTGGTCCGTTTGAGGAAACCATCGCCTGGCCCTATGTTCGCGCACGCGAAGTATATGGCGCTGACGCTATCGAACTGCCCCTGACGGTGGTGATTGAACTGCGCGGCGAATTTGACGCCAGCCATGAGCTGTCCGATTTTGATGCGGATGCCATGTATCGTTTCCTGTGCCATCGCGGCGCCATCAGGCAGGGCGCTGGAGCGTTGCCTGAATTCGGCGGTGTTGCTGCACCATTCGCCGCGACGGACACTCTAAAGGCAAAAGCTGCCGGCATCATTGTATACACCGCCGACATCGGGCAAACGGTGAAGGCAGGCGATGTGCTGGCTGAAATCATTGACCCGCTATCAGACGACGACATGGTGGTGGACCGTATCACCGCAGCGGCAGACGGGTTGTTTTTCGCCCGCTCCAATCAACGTCTGGCCTGGCCCGGGGAAACCATTGGCAAGGTACAGGGCAGCGAGACCCTGGCTCATCGCACGGGCAAACTGCTTTATGACTAG
>CAYRLR010000499.1:0-2875 GCA_964424975.1 uncultured Anderseniella sp. | reverse complement strand
CGGTTCAGCTTTTCGGCAACCGGAGCGACGGAAGGGTCTATATCGAAACTGCTGATTGCCTTGATCTCAAACCTTGCGTCATCAAACAGCATGGCCGGTAGAATGCCGATCCAGCCGCCCATGACCCATATATGATCAAACGCACCGTTTGTATGGGTGGCCAGCATGTCGCGCGCCCATAGCTTGGACGCGACCTGCTTGTGGTTGAATGCGTTGTCGACGGGTATGTCAGGAAATTCAGCAAAGGTTTCTGCCAGGGCTGACAGCAGGTCAGAGCCGGTAAACTGGGCAGCGCCGCGCAACAGGTCGAAAACATAGTCTTTGTCAAAACAGCGATCAGTCAATCCATTCACCTTTGGGATATGTCATACGTTTTGCGGTGGTATGGGCAATGAACAGCAGCTATGCTAGTAAAATCATAACGGCAACCCAATACAGACGAAGATTTTATGCAGCAATCAGCGGTTGAAATCGCAAGTGATCTGCCTGCCGGCCCAGCCGGGATGCCGCATCTTGCTGGCCCGGCAGCCGGTTTGCGCCAGGCAATGGCGGCACACTTCGTCGAAGGCGTTGCCAGCATTGTCGAGATTGGCGGACATCTGCAGCCGGTGTCGGGGTTCCTGCGTAACGTGCCTGAAAATTTCGTCTGTATTGATCCCAAATCAGAGCCTTTCGAATCAGATATGCTGAATGGGAAACCTTGTCGGGTTCGCCATATTGCGCGAAAGTTCCAGGATGTTGAGCTTGATCTGGAGCCGGGCAGCTATGGTCTGGTGTTTGTGGGGTACTCGTTGAAGGCCTTTGGAAGTCAGGACGCGGTCGGGCAAAAGCTGTTCTCGCTGATCGACAATTCGGCCGTCACCGTTGTTGAGTTCTCGCCCAACCTGCCGCGGGCCAGCGAACAGATGCGTTCTGTGCTGACCCGCCCGGAAATGGAGGCTGTTTGCGCCTTGGATTTCACGATAGAAGACGGCTCATTCGAAACGACTGAATACGGCGTTCGCCGTCTGGTCGTGATGCGTCCCGGCGGCAGCATTCGTGATGCGCAGAATGCAAAAATCCATGCTTGAACGCAGCATATTGAAATTTACCTGGACCCATTCGCGCCAGGCCCAGATATGGATACTGTTCATCGTTCTGTTGTCCATGCCGACCTATTTCATGTCGCTGGACCTGCCGAAACAGATCGTCAACGGCCCTATTCTGGGGCAGGGTTTTGAAACAGCCGGTGCAGCACAGACATTCATGAAGTTGAGCTGGACCGTTTCCGGCAAGGAATGGGTCCTGTTTGAAGGCCTCCAGCTTGAACGGCTGAAAATGCTGTTTGCCCTGTCCGGCACATTTCTCACATTGATCATCGTCAACGGTTTGTTCAAATTCTACATCAACACCTACAAGGGCAGGCTTGGCGAGCGCATGTTACGGCGCATACGCTATTCGCTGATCGACCGGCTGCTGCGGTTTCCGGTGCGGGCATTCCGGCGGATAAAATCGTCCGAGATAGCCAGCATGGTGAAGGATGAGGTCGAACCCATAGGCGGCTTCATGGGGGATGCATTCGTGCAGCCCTTGCTGCTCGGTGGCCAGGCCATCACGGCGATGGCGTTTATCATGGTGCAGAATGTGTATCTGGGCCTGATTGCCATCTTCATGATCGGCATTCAGTTCATCATCATTCCCCGGATGCGCCGCCACCTGATCCGGCTTGGCAAGGAGCGCCAGATTACGGCGCGAAGGCTGGCTGGGCGGGTCGGCGAGATTGTCGACGGCATCACGCACGTGCATGTCAACGATACGTCGCACTATGAGCGCGCCGACATATCCAGCCGTCTGGCCAAGATTTTCTATATCCGCTACGAGTTGTTCCAGCGCAAGTTCTTCACCAAATTTCTCAATAACCTGCTCGCACAGATAACGCCGTTCCTGTTTTACGTTGTCGGCGGTTACTTTGCACTGCAGGGCAAGATAGACGTTGGTCAGCTGGTGGCGGTTATCGCGGCCTACAAGGATCTGCCGTCGCCGATCAAGGAACTGATCGACTGGGACCAGCAGCGTCTTGATGTAGAGGTCAAGTTCAGCCAGGTGGTCGAGCAGTTTGATGTCGAGGATATGCTCGACGAAAAGCTGCAGACACTGAGCGAAGAAGCGACAGCGCCTCTGGCGTTTCCAATCGAAGTCAACGGGCTGACGGTGACGGATGATACCGGCACGGTTTTGTTGAGCCGGGCTCGTCTGAAGGTTTCCGAAGGCGTCAACCTCGCCATCGTCGGACCGTCCAATTCGGGCGCTGACGTGCTGGCAGATACCCTTGTCAGATTGTATATTCCCGATAGCGGTTCGGTCAGTTTTGGCGGTGTGGACCTTTTCGAAGTGGGTGAAAGCACCCTTGGCCGGCGGGTCGGATATGCAACAAGTGAAATATTCCTGCCGCAGGGAAGCCTGCGCGACGGTTTGCTGTATGCGCTGAAACATCAACCCGTTGCAGAGCGGACCTATGAAGGCCCCGACGCCCTGACGCGGCAGAATTTTATCAGCGAAGCCGACATTACCTCCAACAGCAAGCTGGACATAAATGCTGACTGGTTGAACGAGTCCGGCAGCAGCGACAGTCTGGCCATGCACCAGCGCCTTGTAGACGTGCTGGTCGCATCCGGGCTGGAAGATGATGTGTTCAACCTGGGTCTGCGCGGCAATGTCGATCCGGACAAGAATCCGCACTTTACAGATAACATTCTGGGCGCGCGCAAAGCGCTGAGGTCGCGAATAGACGAATTGAAGCTGTCCGAACTGGTTGAGCTGTTTGATCCTAAAAAGTATGCGGTGCAGGCAACAATTGGCGAAAATCTCCTGTTCGGTACGCCGCTGGGCAATGAAT
>CAYRLR010000498.1:0-2881 GCA_964424975.1 uncultured Anderseniella sp. | reverse complement strand
CATTATAGGAACCCGAGGCATCGCCGCCGGTGCCGACAATATCAATGGCACCTTCAGGCGCTGTTACCGGCAGCATCTTCTCGCGCATGGTCATGACCGCACCGGTGATCTCGTCAACCGTTTCACCGCGCACCCGCAGGCCCATCAGCACTGCGCCGATCTGCGACGGGGTGGCGTTGCCCGACATGATGATGTCGAACGCGGTTCGGGCTTCTTCCAGCGACAACGGTGTTGCGTCGGCAATTTTTGCGATAATCGGTTTCAGATCAGCCATGGTCTCAAGCGGTTTCCGGTTGTTTCAAGGCGTCTGCCAGCCTCAGGAAGTTACGCAATATCGCATGGCCGTGCTCGGATGCAATGCTTTCGGGATGAAACTGTACGCCATGGACATTCAGGGTCTTGTGCTGAAGCCCCATGATGATGTCGCCGGTGGACGCGGTCACCTCCAGGCAATCGGGCAATGAAGCGCGTTCTACCACCAGCGAGTGATAGCGCGTCGCCCTGAAGGTCGCGGGCAGGCCCTCGAACAGGCCCTTGCCGGTGGTGGTCATGTCGGACAGTTTGCCGTGCATCAGTTGCTGGGCGCGAACCACCTTGCCGCCGAAAGCCTGGCCGATGGCCTGGTGGCCGAGGCACACGCCCATCAGCGGGATTTTACCGGCGGCCTTTTCGACCAGTTCCAGGCAGATGCCGGCCTCGTTGGGGGTGCAGGGGCCCGGCGACAGCACGATGGCTTCAGGCTGCATGGCGATGGCGTCGTCAGCGGTGAGGGCGTCATTGCGGATGACTTCGGTGTCGGCACCAAGATCGCCGAGATAATGATACAGGTTCCAGGTGAAGCTGTCGTAATTGTCGATGAGCAGGATCATGGCTGTCTATTGCCCCCTCGATGCCCGGCCGGCAAAACGCACGGCTTCTTCTGCTGCCCGAAACAGCGCCTTGGCCTTGTTGATGCATTCGGCCTGTTCGGCCTCGGGTACGCTGTCTGCGACAACACCGGCGCCTGCCTGCACGAACATCTTGCCGTCCTTGACGATGGCCGTACGCAACACGATGCAGGTATCCATCTCGCCGGTGGCGGAAAAATACCCGACGCAGCCGGCATAGATGCCGCGCTTGGTGCTTTCCAGTTCGTCGATGATCTGCATGGCGCGAACTTTCGGTGCGCCCGACACGGTGCCTGCCGGAAAGCCTGCGCTCAGGGCGTCTATGGCATCATACTTGTCATCGAGTTCGCCTTCCACGTTGGAGACGATGTGCATGACCTGGCTGTAGTATTCCATCATGAACTGGTCGGTGACCTTGACCGAGCCGATCTTCGCCACCCGGCCCACATCATTGCGGCCCAGGTCGAGCAGCATCAGGTGTTCGGCCAGTTCCTTGGGGTCGGCTAGCAGCTCTGCTGCCAGCGCGCGATCTTCGGCAGGGGTTGCCCCGCGCGGCCTGGTGCCGGCAAGCGGGCGGATTTCCACCTTGCCGTCGCGCACCCTGACCAGGATTTCCGGGCTGGAGCCGGTGACGGCAAACCGGTCGAATTCCAGGTGGTACAGGAACGGTGACGGATTGACCCGGCGCAAGGCGCGGTACAGGGAAAATGCCGGCAGCGCAAAATCGGTTTCGAAACGCTGCGATAACACCACCTGGAAGATGTCGCCGGCAGAGACATACTCCTTGGCCTTGAGTACCATCGCCATGTAGTCGTCCGGCGAAGTGTTGGATGTCGGCGCGTTGATCGGGGCCGCATCGGGGTCGTCATAGGCCTGCAGTTCCAGCGGCCGGTCAAAGGCGTCAACCACGGCGCCGAGCCGGTCGCAGGCACGCGCATAGGCGGCCCTGGCCGAGACGTCAGCATCCGGGAAAACCGGGGTCACGATGGTGACCTCGTCCTTCACGGCATCGAATATGGCCATGATGGTCGGGCGGATCATGATGCCGTCGGGCACGCCCAGCACATCTTCGTTCGGTTCGGGCAACTGTTCCATCTGCCGGACCATGTCATAGCCCATATAGCCGAACAGGCCGGCGGCCATGGGCGGCAGGTCATCGGGAACGTCGAAATGATTGGCGGCCAGCAGGTTGCGCAGCGATTGCAGCGGCGCTGCATCCTCGGTGACAAACGGGCCGTCGGCGTCAATCAGCGCCCTGGTGTTGATTTCAGCCTTGTCACCGGTGACCCGCCAGATCAGGTCAGGCTTCATGCCGATCATCGAATAGCGGCCACGCACGGCGCCGCCTTCCACCGATTCCAGCAGGAACCGGTATGGCGCATTTCGGGTGAGCTTCATGAACGCGGAAACCGGGGTTTCCAGGTCTGCCACCAGCCGGGTGTAGACGACCTGCGTCCTGCCGGCCTGATAACAGGCAGTGAAGCTATCGCTGTCAGGCGCGATCTGCATCGGGTGAACTTTCCATCTGAGGCTAAAGCGTATCGGGTTTAGAGCAGGTTTGGAGGGTTATGTGAAGGCGTTTTGGACTCGATGAGGGGTGATTTTCGGGTGAGGTGGGCGAATAACGCGTAGCTGGTTGGATCTGCATCGGTGAAGCAGATTTACAGCCTCATGCAAAAGCACCCATTTATTGACCCTGTCGAACAATCCGGCATCCCGTGTCCGCGGAACTGCCGGATGGGCATTCACGCCGATTATTGCAGCTTCGGTAATTTCGGCAGCGAAAGCCGGATTTACCACACGATCATAGGCAGGGGTGAATACTACTTCACGGCTTGAACCGGCGGCCGCCCGACAATGGAGACGGCGCGCCGAAAGCAGACACAATTGAATAACGGCTCGATATCCCAATTGATCTGGTTATTGCCCGGGGCCGGCTCCGCCGTTGGCTATGCGGGCCCAGGCGGCATCATTGATCGACACGCCGATCTGTT
>CAYRLR010000497.1:0-2882 GCA_964424975.1 uncultured Anderseniella sp. | reverse complement strand
GTCTGCTGGCGGTGGCGCCGATCGTGGTCCCCGGCATTGTATTGGCCGCCTGGATCATGGCCAGCGGGGCGGGCAGTCATATTGCCGGCCTGTTGGATGGCCGGATACTCTATTCGATCATCCTGGCCTCTGCCATTGGCGCCATCACACCTGTATGTGGTGTCACGGTATTGCCAATGATGGCCGGCCTGCTGGCTGCCGGCGTGCCGCTGGCGCCTGTCATGGCGTTCTGGTTGTCGTCGCCGATCACCGATCCGGCGATGCTGGCCACCACGGCGGCCACATTGGGCATCGGTTTTGCGATCGGTAAAACCGTGGCGGCCTTTGGTCTCGGGCTGTGGGGTGGCGCCATCACATCGATGTTTGCCAACCGGGACTGGGTGAAAGTATCCCTGCGTGACAACCCGATTGTCGGCAGGTTGTCGCAAGGCAATTGCGGCATGTCATTGTCGTTTGATCCATGCATCTGGAATGACCCGCAACGCACGACAATTTTCCGCCAGACCCTGGCTGCGACGACACGGTTGATGCTGATCTGCCTGATCCCGGCATTTGCCGCCGAGTATGGGCTGAATGCGGTCCTGCAGCCTGACGCGCTGTCCGGCTATGTCGGTAAAGATGTGTGGTGGGCGGTGCCGTTTGCTGTCTTTGTCGGCGCGCCCGCCTATGTTGACGGCTTTGCTGCGTTGCCTTTGACACGTGGCCTTATGGACCACGGCATGTCGCCAGGTGCGGCCATGGCATTTCTGGTTTCCGGCGGTGTTGTCAGCATATGGGGAGCCATGGCAATCATCCCGGTGCTCAGGCTGAAACCGTTTCTGCTGTATCTGGCCCTTGCCCTGTCAGGCTCGCTGGCCGCCGGATATGTTTTCGGCTGGGTGTATCAGGCAGCGTGACCCTAGAGCAGCGACAGCTGTTCACCCGGCTGAATCGGGCGTTCAAACAGGTCTGCGCGCAGCTTCAGCTTTGCCTTGTTGAGACCCAGCCGCTTGCAGGCCAGTTCAAAGCGCCGGCCGATCTGCCAGGCATACGGCCCGCGGCCCGTCATGCGCGACCCGAATTCGGGATCATTGTCGCGGCCGCCGCGAATGTCGCGCACCAGGGTCATCACATGCTTTGCCCGGTCGGGAAACTCGCGCTCCAGCCATTCACGAAACAGGTCCTTCAATTCGTGCGGCAGGCGCAACAGGACATAACCGGCCTCGCGCGCACCGGCAGAGTGCGCGGCACCGAGAAGTTTCTCGATTTCCATGTCATTGATGGCCGGGATGATCGGTGCGGTCATGACGACGGTGGGAATGCCGGCCGCCGCCAGCAGCTCGAGCGCCTGCAGGCGTTTGCCGGGAGACGAGGCGCGCGGTTCCATCTGGCGCGAGAGCTTGTGGTCCAGGGTGGTGATCGACAGGGCGACCTTGACCAGGCCCTTTTCAGCCATCGGTTTGAGAATGTCGATGTCGCGGGTCACCAGTGCGGATTTTGTCACAATGCCGACCGGATGATTGCAGTCGCTCAGCACTTTCAGGATATCGCGCGTCAACCGGTAGCGCCGTTCAACAGGCTGGTAGGGGTCGGTATTGGAACCGAGCGCAATGGTCGCCGCTTCATAGCCTTTTGCCCCCAGCTGCTTCTGCAGCAATTCAACGGCATTGGTTTTGGCAAACAGCCGGCTTTCAAAATCAAGCCCGGCAGACAGGCCCAGATAGGCATGGCTGGGTCGCGCATAACAATACGAACAGCCATGTTCACAGCCGCGATACGGATTGATCGAGCGGTCGAACGAGATGTCCGGCGAGGTGTTGCGGGCAATGATCGAGCGCGCCACCTCTTCCGTGACGTGGGTTTTCAGGACCGGCAGGTCGTCTTCTTCGCGCTGCCAGCCATCATCAAAGCCCGATCGCCTGAACGCTTCGAAGCGGCCGCTTGCATTGCTGCCGACACCACGTCCGCGCGCCTTGACCGGGGCCATTGCTGGCGCTGATGAAGGCGCTGATGCTGGTGCGCTGGACAGATCCAGCCGGGAGGGGTTCTGGTACACGTTCATGATGCAGGCATGATAAATCACAAATCGGAACATAACAAGAACAAAAAAACATGAATCAATTGTTCCAACCCGATCGCGGCACCGTTATTGTCCGGCCATCATGCTGTCGGTCATCATCCCAACACGTAACGCAGATGGCGGTTTGCCGCACACGCTGACCTGCCTGGCTGCGCAGAGAGCCGAGGCCGGTATTGGCGAAATCATTGTTGCTGACGGAGGATCGGCGGTCGCGCCGGATGTTGCCGGGTTCGGCGCCGTGATGATCAGCGCACCGGCCGGGCGCGGCATCCAGCTGGCGGCGGGCGCTCATGCGGCTACCGGAGACTGGCTGTTGTTCCTGCATGCCGACACCATTCCGGGAGACGGTTGGGCGCGCGCGGTTCAGGCCCACATGGCCGGTAGCAGCAAGGCGGCGGTGTTCCGCTTCAGGCTGGACGACACACGCATCAGGGCCCGCATTCTCGAAACGCTGGTGTACTGGCGCTGCCGTGTGTTCGCCCTGCCATATGGCGACCAGGGGCTGCTGATTTCACGCAGCCTGTATGACGAGACCGGCGGGTTTCGCCCGCTGCCATTGATGGAGGATGTCGACCTGGTCCGCCGCATCGGCCGCTCACGCCTGGTCTTCATGGACGTGGCCGCGATCACCAGTGCCGAGCGCTATGTGCGCGACGGCTACGTGTCACGTATCGCCCGCAACCTGGCCTGCCTTGCCATGTGGTCGCTTGGCGTGTCGCCTGACCGCATCAGGCGGTTTTACAGATGAACACAAGACCCCGACACCTCCTGGTGATGGCCAAGCAGCCGCGCATCGGCCGCGTCAAGACGCGCCTTGGTGCCG
>CAYRLR010000496.1:0-2883 GCA_964424975.1 uncultured Anderseniella sp. | reverse complement strand
CGGGGAAAGGCGCAACAATGGCAAATCGAAAGCAACCGTCGCGCAAAGCCAAGAAACCGACGCGCCCAACCGTGATTGATGCCGAGGCGACAGAAATAAAGGACAGCGACCCGGCCAAGCCCGCCGCCGCGCCAACCGAAAAGTCCGGCAGTGCAGCCAGCCAGGCAGGCGCGCGCAAGACACCGGAACCTTCCGCGCCGGCCAACGCCGACAACAACTCCAGCGGGGACGCCGGCAAAACGGCGTCAACTGACACGTCGAAAACCAAACCGTCACAGACCCGATCCGCCGGCAGTTCAGCCGCTGCGAAAAAGCCCTCCGGCAAGGGCAAATTGCTGACCGGCGCCTTCGTCGTCGCATTGCTCGCAGGCGTTGCCGGGGGCGGTTACCTGTATCGTGAACACGGTGAAAAACTGTTTGGCCGCACCGCACCTGCCATTGATGTCGGTGCCATTGAAGGTCAGGCCCTGGAAGCGATCGGCACGGCCCAGTCAGCATCCGAGTCTGCCGCAACCGCACTTGCCAGCACGCAATCGCTGGCAGAAAAGCTCAACCAGCTTGAGCAGCAGCTGACCGAAACCAGCTCAGCGGCTGCGACACCTGACCCGAAAATGCAGGCAGCGATCAGCGCCGCGACCGAACAGGCGAAGTCCGCACAAGCCGATATTGCCGCCCTGACGGCAAAAACCGGCGAGATTGAAACCGGCATGACCGACATTCGCCAGTCGCTGGACAGCCTCAAGACGGCGCTGCAGGCAGCCGCCGACAGCGGCGGCGGTGCCGGGCAGGCTGACGTGAACCTGAAATTCGATGAGCTGGCCCGGCGGATCGCCAAGCTGGAAACAGCGCCGGCACAGCCACAAAACGACACGCTTGCCAACGAGGTTGCAAGCCTACGCGAGCAGCTTGCTGCCGCAACCGCAAACATGCAAAAGTTGGAGAGCAAGCTCGAAACCGCGCTCGCCGCCCCGAAGCCGGATGCCACGGCCAGCGCAGCACCACAACCAACGCCAATCGATACGGCCAGGATTGCCGCACAACTCGGCGCGCTGTCCGACACCGTCGACCAGGGCAAGCCCTACCAGGCCGAGTTGAGCGCCCTGCAGGACACCGCAAAGCTGACGCTCAATCTGCCGGCACTCACCGCCAATGCAACTACCGGCATCGCGACAACCGCCCAGCTGAAACAGGACCTTGCCGGGTTGCAGGCCACACTCGATGCAGGTTCTGGATCCGAACCTGCTGCACCTACATCGTCGGGCTGGTGGTCAACTGTTACCGGCAAGCTGTCATCCGTCATAAAAGTGCGCAAGACGACCGGTGCCGTGGACTGGGCCGAACACGTTGCCGCCGCCAGTGCTGCCATTGACACAGGCGGGCTGGGCGCGGCCATCGCTGCACTCAATGCCGGCGGCCCATCCGCACCGGAACCGGTCGTTGACTGGATCATTGCGGCGCGCAAGCGTCAAAGCGCTGATGAAGAACTGCAAAAACTTCCACAAATCATCCTGGGCCACCTGCCGGCCCCGGTCCAATAATCTGCGGCGAGGCTTAAACACATGATTTCCCTGCTGGTTCGCTTTGTCCTGCTGATCGTTGTCGCAATCATCTTTGCCTGGCTGGCCGACCAGCCGGGTGATCTGCAACTGCGCTGGCTGGGCTATGAGATAGAAACCACCCTGATGGCTGCAGTCATCATGCTGGCAGCCATCACGCTGGGCCTGTGGATCATCTGGTCGCTGGTGATGTGGCTGCTCGACAGGCCGGGGGCCTTTGGCGGCTGGTTCAAATCGCGCCGCCAGCGCAAGGGTAAAGACGCCCTGTCCAGCGGCCTGATTGCCGTTGCCGCCGGTGACGCCAATGCCGCCCAGACCCATGCCAGGACAGCCGCCGCCATCCTCGGCGATGACCCGATGGTGAAACTGCTGGATGCCCAGGCAGCGCAGATGCGCGGCGACAATGTACGCGTGCGGCATCTGTTTGAGGAAATGGCCGAGAAACCCGAAACCCGGCTGCTCGGATTGCGCGGACTGCACACCGATGCGGTGCGCCAGTCGGACATGGCGCGCGCCCGCGCGCTGGCCGAAGAAGCCGTGCGCATCAATCCGAAAGTATCGTGGGCCAGCAAGGCCGTGCTGTCCTACCAGTCGACCAGCCAGGACTGGGACGCCATCTCGCACACCATAGACACGCAGAAATCGGCAGCGCTGATCGACAAGGCCACCGCCAACCGCAAGCACGCCGTGGTGCTGACGGCGCAGGCGCTGGAAGCCGACGCGAAGAATTCCGAAGACGCGTATGACCTTGCCCTGCGGGCGCACAAGCTGGATCCGTCACTGGTGCCTGCCGCCATTATCGCGGCCCGCCACGCCGCCCACGACGGCAGCCTGCGCAAGGCAGCCAGGATACTGGAAAAGACCTGGAACCTGACGCCGCATCCCGATCTCGCCGAAGCCTATGGCCATATCCGCCAGGGTGATTCCGCGCTGGACCGGCTGAAACGCATCAGGTCGCTGGTTGGCAAGTCGGGCGGCATTGAAAGTGCGGTTGCCCTGGCCACAGCCGCCATTGAGGCGCTGGAATGGAAAGCCGCGCGCGAGGCGCTCGGTGCCTTTGCCCACGACCGGCCGCAGGCGCGCATATGCGGCCTGATGTCGGAGATCGAGGAAGGCGAGTTCGGCGACAAGGGCCGCGCGCGCGAATGGCTGTCACGCGCTGTCAGGGCGCCACGCGATCCGGCCTGGACCGCCGATGGCTTCATTTCCAGGACATGGTTGCCGGTATCGCCGGTGACCGGCGAACTGGGCGGCTTCAAGTGGAAGGTGCCGGTCGAGGGCATCGCCTATGACGAGCCGGAGGCCGACGAGCCTGCCGGGGAAGACG
>CAYRLR010000495.1:0-2884 GCA_964424975.1 uncultured Anderseniella sp. | reverse complement strand
GGCATAGATTTCCTGCATGACTGGGCGCTTGATGACCTGCCCACCTGGATGCGCACGAAACATGGGCCGATGGTGGCCTTGCCCTATACGTTTGAATTGAACGACGTGCCGATCTACGCCATCCAGCAAAGTTCGTCCGATGAAATGCTCAAGCGGCTGGAAGCAACGGTTGCTGTTTTCGAACGCGAGATAGAGGAAAATCCACGAGTGCTGACGCTGGCGCTGCATCCCCATATCATCGGTGTGCCCCATGTAGCCTATTACTTCCAGAAAGCGCTGGACCTGCTGTCGGCTCGCAACGATACGGTGTTTGTCACCTCCAGCAGCATGGGCGACTGGTTCATTGCTGCGGATGGCACCAATGGGGCTGAGATGCCCGCGTATTCCACAGGAGCTTCACAATGACCGCACTGGATGGCCTCAAGGTTCTGGATGTGACGCGGGTGCGTGCCGGGCCGCATTGCTGCCGCGTGCTGGCGGATTTTGGTGCAGACGTGGTGAAGATCGACGCGCCTGAAGGACTGGATGCCAATGCGAATGTAAGCGGCAGTCGGCATGGCTTTGACATGCTGAACCTGCACCGCAACAAGCGCTCGATCACGATCAATCTCAAACATCCCGACGGCAGCGCCCTGTTCCTCGACCTGGCGCGGCACGCGGATGTGGTGGTCGAAAATTTCCGCCCGAATGTCAAAACCCGACTGGGCATCGGTTACGACGCCCTTCGCGCCGTTAATCCGCGCATCATCCTGGCGTCGATTTCCGGATTTGGACAGGACGGCCCCTACGAAAACAAGGCAGGCTACGACCAGATCGCACAAGGCATGGGCGGCCTGATGGGGGTGACCGGTTTTCAGGGAAAGGCGCCAATGCGCGCGGGCACCGCAGTGGCGGACCTGTCAGCAGGGCTGTACGCGGCCACCGGTATACTGGTGGCGCTGGCCGAACGTGAAAAGTCCGGCGAAGGCCAATGGGTGCAGACATCGCTGTTGCAGGCGCAGATTGCGTTGATGGATTTTCAGGCCGCGCGCTACCTGGTTGATGGCGAGGTGCCGGAACAGGCCGGTAACGATCACCCCACCGTGACCCCGATGGGGGTGGTTGCCACAAAGGACGGACATATCAATCTGGGCGTCGGAGGCGACGGTCAGTGGCGCGCGCTGTGCCAGATCCTGGAGCATCCCGAATGGGGCGAAGACCCGGCCTATGCGCAAGTTGCCGATCGCACTGCGCGACGCGAAGAGGTCTGGGGCCTGTTGCGCCCGATCTTTGCCACCAGGACAAGTGCCGAATGGATCGAGAAACTTGATGAAGACGGCGTACCCGCCGGACCGATCTACCGGATGAACGAAGTCTTCGATGATGCACAAGTGCAACATCTGGGTATTGCACAATCGGTGACCCACCCACAGCGCGGCGAGGTGCAACTGGTTGGACAGCCTGTCGATCTGTCGCGCACGCCGGCATCGCTGCGTACGCCAACGCCTGAAGCAGGCGCGCACACCGACGAGGTTTTATCGGACTACGGCATAGACGCCGAACGAATTTCAGCACTGCGTGCCAGCGGCGCAATTTGACACCCGGGAAGATGACATGAACATGATGGACGCCGACACACTCTCTATCCCCGCATCCGAGGACTGGACCGACATTCGAGACGCGGTGGGCAAACTGTGCGAAGGCTTCCCGAACGAGTATTGGAACAAGCTCGACAAGGCAGACCAGTATCCAACTGAATTCGTCGAGACACTGACAGAGTCTGGGTTTCTGGGTGCTCTTATCCCCGAGGAATACGGTGGCTCCGGCCTGCCGCTCAGCGCAGCATCGGCAGTGCTTGAAACCATCCATGAACGCGGCTGCAATGCGGCGGCCTGCCATGCGCAGATGTATACGATGGGGACAGTTCTGAAGTACGGCTCGCCGGAGCAAAAGCAGAAGTACCTGCCTGCAATAGCCAGCGGTGAACTGCGCCTTCAGGCGTTCGGGGTAACCGAGCCCAGCACCGGCAGCGACACTACGCAACTCAAGACCCGCGCCGAACGGACCGAAAGCGGCTCCTATATAGTCAACGGGCAGAAGGTCTGGACCAGCCGCGCCTTTGAATCAGACCTGATGCTGCTTCTGGCGCGCACGACGCCTGCTTCAGAAGTGCAGAAACGCTCCGACGGCATGTCGGTGTTCCTGCTTGATTTGCGCGCGGCGGTGGGCAATGGCATCGAGTTGCGCAAGATTGACGCGATGATCAACCACAATACCTGCGAAGTGTTCATCGACAACCTCGAAATTCCCGGAGATACATTGGTCGGCGAAGAGGGAAAGGGGTTCCGCTATATCGTGGACAGCATGAATGCCGAGCGGATCCTGATCGCATCGGAATGCATCGGCGACGCCAAGTATTTCATCCGCAAGGCAGTTGAATACGCGAATGAGCGCAAGGTCTTTGGGGGTCCGATCGGTGCAAACCAGGGCATACAGTTTCCCATAGCAAAGGCCTATGCCGACGCCCAGGCAGCCGAACTGATGGTCAGGAAGGCCGCTGCCCTGTTCGATTCCGGCCAGAAGGTCGCCGCCGAGGCGAACATGGCCAAGCTTCTGGCGGCAGATGCCTCGTGGCAGGCAGCCGAGGTATGCATGCAGGTCTATGGTGGTTTCGCGTTTGCCCGGGAATACGGGATCGAACGCAAATGGCGCGAGGCGCGTCTTTACCAGACAGCGCCAATCTCGAAGAACATGATCCTTGGCTATATTGGCCAGCATGTTCTGGGATTGCCACGCAGCTACTGATGCAGTAGCACCGCCCCGGGACCGGTGATGGCCCTGGAAAATGCACACCGATGAGCGCTGACCGTCGAATGGGAAACGCAATGACCGGAGACTGGATTTC
>CAYRLR010000494.1:0-2889 GCA_964424975.1 uncultured Anderseniella sp. | reverse complement strand
CCAGTCCCTCAAACAGTGGCATACAGTCGACCTTGCCATGCAATGGTTCGATCATGTTCTCGGGATGCGGCATCATGCCGATGACGTTGCCGGCAGCATTGACGATGCCGGCGATGTCGTTGACGGCACCGTTCGGATTGGTGCCGTCGGCATAGCGAAACACAACCTGTTCGTTGCCTTCCAGCTGCTTCAGCGTGTTTGCATCAGCAAAGTAATTGCCATCATGATGTGCGACGGGGCAGGAAACGACATCGCCCTTCTTCATGGAACGCGAGAAGAAGGTGTTGTCGTTTTCGACCTTCAGGCGAACCTGTTTGCATACGAACTTGAGCCCCGCATTGCGCATCAGGGCGCCGGGCAGAAGTCCGGCTTCGGTCAGAATCTGAAATCCGTTGCACACTCCCAGTACGAGGCCACCACGGCTTGCATGATCGACAATGGCTTTCATTACCGGAGAGCGCCCGGCAATTGCGCCACAACGAAGATAGTCACCATAGGAAAAACCGCCGGGTATCGCAACCAGGTCGGTCCCGGCAGGTAGACTGGTTTCTGTGTGCCAGACCTTCGTTACACTGGCGCCCGCTCCGTCTTGCAGCGCTCGAGCCATGTCGTTTTCACGATTGATCCCGGGAAAAACAATGACCGCCGCTCTCATTGCGCGATTTCCTTTGGGGTCAGCTGAACGGATGCAAGATAGCGGGAAAACTGGTTGATCTGATCGTCGGTGAGATCGTGGGAACTGCGCGCAACACCGGCTACAAGCATGCCATCAGTTACAAACGACGCGGAGTAGTAGAACATTGTCACAAGTGAACTTTCCGCGACCATTGAACAGACCGGGGCCATGTTGATCAGCGGCTTGCGTCCGGGCGACAGGCGCAGGCCGGATTTTTTCAGGGACTGGGACAGCCCGCGCAGAAGACCGCACGGGTTCGGATTCTTCTGGCCAGACGCTCCGGGCGCTATCTTGACCTGGATAAGGCTGCTTTCGCCGTCCGGTTGAATGTTGAATTTCTGGTCGAGGGAAATCTGGCCTTCAGACGCCAGTTGCCAACTGGCGAACGGCTCGGCCACCACATCGTAGGGTTTGCCGCCGACGGTCATCGTCAACTCGAGCTTGCGGGTGTCAACCGCGCCCGCAGGCAACCATGCCAGGGTCGTCGCAATAATTGCCGGTAACAGGATTTTCACGAAATTCACTCGACCTCCACGCGGTAATTTTCGATTACCGTATTGGACAACAGTTTCTCACACATGGCTTCAACCTGGCTGCGTGCCTCATCGGCACTGGCAGCCTGGATATCCAGCTCAATGAATTTTCCCTGGCGCACATTGTCAACGCCGGAAAACCCAAGACTCGTCAGCGCGCCTTCGATCGCCTTGCCTTGCGGATCAAGCACGCCGCTTTTCAGTGTAATGATAATCTTGGCTTTCATGCGGCTTTGGTCCTTAAAGTCAGGATTTGACCAGTTTCGGTTTCACCGGCGTCACTGGGTCATTTTCATTCAGGATACCGAGACGGCGGGCAACTTCCTGATAGGCTTCCACCAGGCCGCCCAGATCGCGCCGAAAGCGATCCTTGTCCAGTTTTTCGTTGGTTTTCATATCCCAAAGCCGGCATGAGTCCGGGCTGATCTCGTCCGCCAGAACCGTGCGCACCAGATCACCTTCATACTGGCGGCCGAATTCGATCTTGAAGTCGACCAGCTTGATGCCGATGGCTGCAAACATGCCGGACATGAAATCATTGATGCGGATGGTCATTGCCATGATGTCATCGATCTCCTGCGGGCTGGCCCAGCCAAACGCAGTGACATGCTCTTCTGCGACCAACGGATCGCCCAATTCGTCATTCTTGTAGCAGAACTCGATGATCGAGCGCGGCAGCGCGGTGCCTTCCTCGATGCCAAGGCGTTTTGCCATGGAGCCGGCGGCAATATTGCGCACAATGACTTCCAGCGGGATGATCTCAACTTCGCGAACAAGCTGCTCACGCATGTTGAGCCGCTTGATAAAGTGGGTCGGCAGGCCCAGATCGTTCAGCCGTTCGAATATGAACTCGGATATCCGGTTGTTCAGGACGCCCTTGCCCTCGATGACGGCTTTTTTCTCAGCATTGAACGCGGTGGCGTCATCCTTGAAATGCACGACCAGGGTGCCCGGCTCAGGCCCTTCATAAAGGATCTTGGCCTTGCCTTCATAAATGCGTCTGCGGCGCTGGTTCATTTGGAAATCCCCTGGGTGGCGTCAAACACCGTTAAACAAGTGCTCCCTAAAGCCATTCTTTAGACCAGATGGAGTAAGGGTACAATGGAAGTGGGCGATTCCTCCGCCGGTTTCAAACGGCAATTGTGTTTTTGTGCGCCTGTGCTGCTCAATGCCGCACAAGACGTATTGAAGCGGCCACAGCGATTGTCTATGTCTTTGTGATCGGTCAATGTCCGGTCCCAACAATGGAGCACATATACGAATGAGCAATTTCGACAATCGGCAAAAGGGCTTCGAGGGCAAGTTTGTCCATGACCAGGAGCTTCAATTCAAGGCCAGCGCACGGCGCAACAAGCTGCTGGGTCTGTGGGCTGCCGGCCTGATGGGCAAAACCGGTGATGAAGCCGCTGCCTATGCAAAGGAAGTCATCAAGGCTGATTTCGAGGAAGCCGGCGACGACGACGTGTTTCGCAAGGTAAGAGCCGACTTCGACACTGCCGGTGTTGAACAGTCTGACCACCAGCTTCGCCGCCAGATGGATGAGCTGATGGCGACAGCCATCACCCAACTCGAAAACGACGCCTAGGCGTTGGCTGTTTCCCACCCCTTGTCGCTGAAAACCCGTCTGGCTGCTGCCGGTGGCGGCCCGGTTTACACGGCCTGGTGCCAGATGCCGGGCGA
>CAYRLR010000493.1:0-2905 GCA_964424975.1 uncultured Anderseniella sp. | reverse complement strand
GCTTGCGGTCAGGAATTCGTCAAGCGCAATCATGAAATCAGCGCCGTGCGCCTCCAGTACCGCGCGTTCTTCAGGCGTGCTGAACCGGTCAAGCAGGTGGTCCTGATCGGCCTGACCGTCAAGCTTCTGCTGCTCGGCAATATCGGATTCCCTGACCTGCTTGTCACCGCTCGCGTCAGCCCTGATTGCATCAAGCAGTTCGCGGATCGTTGATGTCGCCAGGCCATCACCCCACGGCGTGTCGCGCAGATAGCCGTTTTCCACCGCCCATTCGCGCGCCTCGTCCAGCGTCATGCCGCCGCTGGTGCGCACAAGACGCCCGCCCGGACCAAAATGCTTGTCCAGGTCCATTGCGGCCAGTTCGCCACCATGGTCCCGGATACCCCCGGCACGGGTCAGTGCTTCGATCAGGCCAACGGGCTTCTTTGATTTGCCGACCCGCTGAAACTTGCCGGATCTGGTGTAGATCAACCCGCCATCCTTCACCGTCTCCTGAAGCAATCCGGCAGCGGTTTTGACGTTTGTGCCAATGGCCTTGGCAACCTTGTCGATTGCCAGTGACTTGCCGGATTTCAGGTGTTCTTTGTACCTGTGTTCAACAAGGGCCTTGATGGCTCCCTGTCTGTCAGGAACACCCATATTGGTCGAAGCATGTTCTCCAAATACTGCGTCGTATTCCTCGGCCAGGGCATCGTCATCCAGCGACTGAAGCTGCGACGGCTCGTCTGGCGCGCGCTTTCCCCCATCTAGTGCAGCGTCTGGTTGAGACGTTGCGCCTCTTCCACCGTCTGTTCCCCCTTCATCACCGTCCCCACGTACAACAACTCCATCTCCACCGCCTGTTGTGCGTACTGGAACCCGATCCGCTGGTCCGCGCTCTGCGCCTGCTGTATTGCCACCTTGATCGCCTTGCGAACCTCCCACATCGCCATCAGCTGCGGGTGCTTCAGTGCCTTCAGCATTGCCGGCCTCCTTTGTGGTGTCGCCCTTGAGCCAGGTCTTGAATTCATCCATCGACATGCGGGTTACGTTGCCGATGCGATCCACGCCCTTGCCGTCGCTGAAGGCGTAGACATACAGGCCAAGCGCCTTGGATTGGTCGTCCTCGCCCAGAATGACCTTGTGTTCGTCGAATTTTCCGGACTTCAGGTCCATCTGATCGACGATGAACACAACATCACTTTCGGGATTATCCCCGATATACACATCCACCTGGTCGCCATCGGCACCCGTGGTGCGCTTCACGTAGCCGTAGTGGGCAGGCATCTCGACTTCCCACGTCTCGCCATCAGAATCCTTGCCGGTGCGCATCGACCCCTTCGGGTTCTCAATGGCGATATCAAGCCCCTGCATCCTGACATGCGACTTCTTGTAGTTGCCTGCGGCCTTCTGGCCGTCCGTAGGTGCCGTCTCGACGTGCTGTGCCGCCGTTTCAAGGTCCTCGGCGGTGACAACCTGCTTGGGCTCGTCCCTGCGCCCTGCGAGTTCGGCAGCGGCCCTGCCTTCACGGTCGGCAAGGGCTTCGTCCGGCGACATCTGCACAACCTGTGTTCCGGGACGCTGAAACGCCTCCATCACACCGCTTGCCTCGCCGGATGTGGTCAGCGTTTCACGTAAAACATTGCCCTGTTCATCCTGCTGGCGCACGATGGTGTCGCCATTGGCCGGCTTTCCGGTGCCCGAACCGGTGATGATACCGACAATCTCCTGCATGGGCCTGCCATTGTCCCTTGCCTCGGTTGCGATATCTGCAACCTCCTGGCTCTCGGCAACGAGAATACCGCCGCGACCGTCGAAGTCTTCAATCGCCACACCTGCTCCGGTAGCCTCGTTGAGTTTGCCGGCCTTTTTCACCTGCTCGACGGTGGCGCGCGGCATGTAGACGCCGGAGCGTTCATTTTCAGGGTCCTGCATGTCCCTGGTCTGGGCAATGATGTCGGAGGATGGTTCGCGCGTTGGAGCCTCGATACCGGCCTCCATGGCGGATTGCACCTCGTGGGCGAATTCTTCATCGCTCATCGAGGTGATTTCGTCGCGGCTGTACCCCTGCTCCTGAAGGATGGCTTCAGCCTGCTGGCGGCGTGCGGTCTCGGTGCGCTTGTCCACCTCGACCGGACTGCCGGGCAACGCCCTGCCGGCAACCCTATTCACCGGCTGCTGATCCCCCTTGGCATCAACATTGACGCTCCGCTCTATGCGCCTGCGTTCGGCATCCTGTTTGCCTGCGCGATCGATGTCGCCGGACTGGGACCTGTTGTATCCGGCATCAACGGCCTCTGCGCCAGTCGAGAACGCCATGCTGCCAAAGAACCCGGCGGCCGCGGCGTTGATCATCTTGTCGGCCAGCGTTACCAGATCCACGTCCTTGCCGGTGCCGGTCTTGGCGATGGTCTCCTGCAACCCTTCCTGCAGGGACTCCGTAAGGGCCTCCTTGCCGCCGGTGCGAACAATGCTCATGAGGCGTCTGGCTATGGTCTTTTGCAGTTCCCGCTTGGCGTTGCCGGTAAACTTGGCGGCGATCTCGCTGGGGACCACCGTGTCCAGCATGGACATCGCGCCACCGCCGACAATGGAAAGCTGCGACCGCAATTTCCGGTCGTCATCCCCCATACCTTCTTCAACCAGCGCTTCACGCATGGACCCGACATTCAGGATGTTGGATGCAGTGAAGGCTCCCACGCCTGCGCCTATCTTGCCGCCCCATTTGCCCATGACGCGCTTGCCCATGGCGCTGCCGGTAACGCCCCCCAGTACAGGCAGCAACATGGAGCCTGCGCCCTGCCCCGCCATGGTCTGCGCGTAATCGACAAAATCCTGCCAACTGCCGATTTTCTGCAACTTGTCGACACGATCCGGCGCGATACCGGACCCGGCTTTCTTCTCAAGCTTTTCGAGGTCGTGCGCG
>CAYRLR010000492.1:0-2911 GCA_964424975.1 uncultured Anderseniella sp. | reverse complement strand
TTACGCACCAGTCCAGTCCAATGCCCCTGATCTGCCTGACTTCATGGCGCCGGTATCGGTTTCTGCTGTCGGCGCTGCCACCGGTGCGCGAGCATTTGAACACACGGCGGATCAACAAAGGGAAGAAGAAGCTACGCAGGCAGCCCCGGAAGCCGCTGATGACATCTGGGACAATAACAAAATCACCCCGGAACCGGCAGACGAAGATGCTGCGGATTCCATATTCGGTTCTGCGGCCCGGCCCGCAACTGCGACCACAGACAATGCGGTTGACACGGCAAAAGAGACTGCTGCTGATGCATCGGACAAGGCACGAGATGATGTTTCGTCGTTTTTTGCCAAGCCCGCCGAGGCAGGCACTGATCGCGAGGCAGACACTGCACCTGCAGCTGCCCCCGCATTCGCAGCAACTGCAAAACCGGATGTCGCAGTTGGAGATGACACCCGGACTCAAACCAGCCCGGCATTTTCAGATATAAAAGGCGATGCTGATGCGGGCGGTTCCAGCATCTTTTCCGGCACGTCTGCCGGCAAAGCCGCGGGTGTTGCCAGGGATGCCGCTGAAACGCACCTGCCGGAGGTCAAGGCCGGGGTGGAAGAAGCTGCCGGGGCTGGTGTCAAAGCTGCGCAGGACATCGAAAGCAAAACGCAGCCGGCGACTGATAGCGCGCCCGAGGCCCTGCCGCAGGAAGAGGAATTGTTTGTGGTTGAAGAGCGAATTATCCGGGAACGTCCTGCACGCCTGTTGTCCGATGGCACGGTTGAAGCAGAGACCGATGAAGGCTGGATGCGGTTTGAGAATGTCGAGCATGTCGAGGAATATCTCGATGCCATGAAGGCCACTGCCTAAAGCGTGTTGCGCGCGCAGCCATACAAAGACAATTCATGGGTGCGACAGACCCGGTGAACCTGAACCAGGGGGCTGCATGTGATGCAGCCCCTTTTCATTTTACAGAGGTGTTGCGACCGCGGACACGCTCAGCGTACGTCCAGCACAGACGTTTTCGCGGTCCGCACCACGTCAACGGCGGTTGAGCCCTTGATGGCACGCTGCAACCTGGATCGGCCTTCATCAGTCACCACGATAACGCTGTGATCGGACCCCAGTTCCGCGATCTTCTGTGCAGCAGGTCCAACGGCGGTCATGATTGTCTTGACCTTGATTCCCATTGCCTTCAGCAGGGCACGGGCATTCTTCACGTTCTCTTCGGCAGACGGCAGCCCGGCTTCGGTGGCAGACGCAGAAAACAACGTTATCGGTTCACCCGCTGTATGTGCCAGCACGGCAGCGCGGCGAACCGCCTGCATGGAGCGTGATGTGCCGTCGGTGCAGATGAAGAAGCCTGTCTTGTCCAGTGGTTCGCGAACAACCAGCACCGATGCTGGTGCATGAACCGTCACCTGCTGAACGATACCGGCATCAAACAGCGAGCGGAATTCCCCACGCCAGCGGGACGGCTCGCCCATGATCATCAGATTGTACGGTCCAAGTTCGTACTGATCCAGAATGCCGGCGGCCGGGTCAGGTGCGGTTTTCAGCTTCAGGACCACGGAGCGGCCGTGGTCAGAGATAAACTCGACCTTGTTGTCACCCAGCGGATCACCCCAGGCGTCCTGGTGACCGGTACGCAGTTTCCAGTCTTCCGCCGGTAAGCCTTCTTCGCGCAGGATATCCAGCGCCATCCGCAATCGGTGGATGCCGGGCAGTTCAAGGCCGGCTTCAAGCATGTTCTGGCGTGCGACGCGAACCTGCAGGCCGCCTGACCAAAGCCCCTGATCGATCGAGCGGACATACAGGACAATGATGTCGCAATCATCGGTCTTGGCAAGTCGTGCGGCCATGCGCACAGTGCAGAATGACTCATCGGTTTCATCTATGCAGGCAAGCATGCGGAACCGTTTGCGTCGCTGGGCGTAGACATTTGCCAGTGTCTTTTGCACCGCACGTTCGGTGCGTTCACTCAGCACGGTTTTTTTGAAAATGGACATCGTCAGGATCCTAACGCAGCAGCGGCCAGTAGAAATAGGCACACAATAATAGCAGGGACAGCGACGCAATTGTCATGCGCCAGCCGGCTTTCAGGAAGTCCTTGCCGGTGAGGTAGCCTGAAGCATAGATAATCGTGAAGGCCGGGTGAGCCGCAGCGGTTATATAGGCGAACGCTGATGAAATTGCCGTCACGAAACCAACGGCCAGCGGGTCAGCGCCACTTGCAGTCGCTGTCTTAAGCACAATCGGTCCCAGAACAGCGACAGCGGCACCTGCCGTCATGGTGTTGGTGACAAAGGTCGTCAGCAAGGCAATGGCAGCTTCAAGCCCGTAGCCGGTGGCCATGCCGACCGGCCGCAGTATTTCAACGAAGTTGTTGGCAACCCATTCCGCAGCGCCAGTGTCCTTCATCTGGACACCAAGCGAAATGGCGGCTGCGTACAGGAGAACGACACCCCAGTTCACACCGGAATTGACATCGTCCCAGCGCACCAGGCCGGCAACCAGAAACGCAATTGCGCCGGCGATGGCCACAATCCCGAGTCCCAGTTGTTCAGAGAAGGTTATCCAGCCGATTACGGTCAACATGAAGATCGCAATTGCCATCCACTGGGCCGGACGGATCGGACCGTCCATGATGACCTGGGTGCGCAGCCGTGAAACAGCGCGCGACAGATCCGGGTATTCCGGCTTGAAGGTCCAGAACAGCACGGTGGTAACGATTGGCAGCTGAATCAGGAATATCGGATAGGCATACATCATCCAGGTCACGTAATCGACGAGGAAGCGCCGCGTTTCCGGGTTGGCCGGATCGAAGAGAAAGTCTTTCCAGTACCCGATCATGATGGCGTTTCGCGCGCCACCTGACGGTGTACCGATACCGGCAATGGCACACCCGTACGAGATCGACAGCAGCAGGAC
>CAYRLR010000491.1:0-2922 GCA_964424975.1 uncultured Anderseniella sp. | reverse complement strand
GTCATCCAATGAAAGTACAACTAATCGGCTTGAAGGCGCCTGGAAATCGTTTTCAGAATCCGGCGGGGACCGTGATTGGATCAAATCTGTTGGGGAAGCGATCCATGGGAAACGCCAAACCAGATCTTGGTTTGAGGTTTTCTCTGGCACGAAATGAAATATCGCAGGCTTGGATGTATGCTATCTTCTTTCCTCTCGGCCTTGACTATTCGCGTCCGCAGCGAACGTTCGCTCCCCACCCTTTTCGTCCAAAACAGTATCGTTGGCCAAGGTCTCAACCGTCCCGTATAGCGGCCATTCCACATGGGTGATGTGCACAAATCTGCCGATATCACAGGCAAAAACCCCACCATCCCGGTCCGCTTCAGCCTGCTCCCGGCAAGTTCCCCTACCGCACCCGTTCGGCAAACACGGCAATTGCCACCTGGTACTTGCTGGACTTGTTCCATTCCCTCAGCGCTGACTGCTTGAACCCGCCGCCGCGACGCCAGCCCTTGCGGTTGAGATAGTTTGCCGTCGAGGCCAGCACATCTGCCGTTGTGCGCACCAGGTCACGGCGGCCATCGCCATTGTAGTCAACCGCATAGTTGAGATAGCTCGATGCCAGGAACTGCGTCTGGCCCAGTTCACCGGCCCACGCCCCGCGCATCTGGTTGGGCGACATCCAGCCGCGATGCACGATTTTCAGGGCCGACATCAGTTCATTCTTGAAAAACGCCGAGCGGCGGCAGTCATAGGCAAGGGTTGCCAGCGACCGGAACACGTTCATCTTGCCGCGGTTAACCCCGAAGTCGGTCTCCATGGCCCAGATCGCCACGATGATTTCCTTCGGCACACCATATTTTTTCTCGATCGATGCAAACAGGCGCGCGTGCTGTTTCAGTTTTTTCTTCGCACGGGAGACGCGGCCCGGTGTCACCCGGCCCTGGATAAAGGCTGCCTGCGATATCCTGAATGATTTCTGGTTGCGGTCCAGCCGGACGACCTGCCTGGAATAGGTCACGCCGTTCAATGCAGACAGCGCCCGCCTGCCAATGCCGCTCGCCGCAGCCTGCTTCTTGAAGCCGCCCAGCCAGCGGTCAAACCCGGCGCCTGAATTACCGCACGAAGCAGCCGCAGCCGGTGCTGCCGTCATCGCCATGAACAGCCCTGCTGTCGCCAGTGTCTTGAGCTTCATCGAAACATCCCCTCTTGTTACGTTGACCCATTTAACGGCAACTTTGCAGTGTGCACACTGATTTCGCAAGGCCGGCACCGGCCCGCTGAAATCAAAGCTTCGTGACGTGCAGTGGCGGCAACCGGTCTGCCCACGGCATTGCCTGCTCAAGAGCGGCGCCCAGGGCAATCAACACATGCTCGCGGGCCGGCCCCGCCCCCAGTTGCACGCCGATCGGCAGCCCATTGGAATGCATGGCCAGCGGCAACGAGATCGCCGGTGTGCCTGCCACATTGTAGGGAAACGCAAACTGCACCGGTTTATCCGCCAGCACCATGTAGTCCTCCGGCGACACGCCCGGCAGGTTGAGACCATAAAGTCCGTGCGGCTGCGAGACCTGCGCGGTGGCCGGCGACAACAGCACATCATGGCGGGCAAAGAACCGGCCGATCTCGCGCCGCGCCTGATTGATCCAGGCAAGGCCCTCGAGAAATTCATACGGGTCCATGTCGCGGGCGCGTTGGTATATCTCCCACGTCACCGGCTCCAGATTGTCCGGTCCGGGCACCCGGCCCACCTTGCTGCCGATTTTATCCAGCGTCTTGTGAAAACCGAAAAACCAGATGGCGCACATCATCCGCGAGGCCGCCTCCTGGTCGAACACCAGGTCTGCCTGCTCGACCAGGTGGCCCATGTCTTCAAGCTGGCGTGCCGTCGCTTCCACCGCTGCGGCCACTTCCGCATCAACCGGGGCATCCATTGTCGGCGCTGTTGTCCAGGCAATACGCAGCTTTTCAGGCTTGCGGGTCAACCATGGTATGAAACCTTCATCAGGTGCCGGAATCCGGAACGGATCACCGGCCTGCGGCACGCTCAGGCAATCCAGCAGGGCTGCCGTGTCACGCATGGTGCGGGTCTGGGCAAAGTTCATGTTCAGCCCGAATCCGCCCTCATCCACCTGTGGACCGGCTGACACCCGCCCGCGCGATGGTTTCAGCCCGATGCATCCGCACCAGCTGGCCGGAATGCGCAGCGAGCCGCCAATATCGGATCCATGGGCAAGCGGTACGACACCGGCTGCAACGGCCGCCGCGGCGCCACCGCTCGAGCCGCCGGCAGAATAGCCTTCGCGCCAGGGTGTCGAGGTGTTGCCGTACAGCAGGTTTTCCGTCGACGTGGCGATGGAGTATTCAGGCGCATTCGAGCGCCCGATGATGTTCAGCCCCGCCGTCCGGAACATATCGGCCAGGTATGTATCGCCGTCACATACATAGCCTTGCGCCAGGCGCGATCCGAATTCCACCTTGCGGCCCTTCTCGTTGCCGCGCACATCCTTGATCAAAATCGGCACGCCGCGAAACGGACCGAAGCCCAGGCCTGCTTCATCCAGCGTGGCGATACGATCATCATAAGTTTCAACAACCGCATTGATCTTCGGGTTGGCAAGCGCGATGGCCTCGGTCGCCACAGCAGCCACTTCCCTGGCGGTTACCTCGCCGCCGCGGACCAGCGCAGCCAGACCGGTGGCATCCAGGCCTGCATATTCGTGAAGTTTCATTCGCCCTCCGCGACCACGCGCAGTTTGGCGAGTCCCTTGTCATATTGCTCGGTTACGCCGGATTTCATCATGGGTCCGAACCAGCGTTTGATCGGATTGTTGCCAAGGTCAGACAGCATCGACCACGTCACCTTTGTCCCGCCGGGATCCGGTGCCAGGTCAAATCGCGCCGTGGCTGTTCCCATCGGGCCGAAGTCCAGTGCCGTCA
>CAYRLR010000490.1:0-2943 GCA_964424975.1 uncultured Anderseniella sp. | reverse complement strand
CGAATGGGGAAAGCGCATTTCCTTGACCATTTGCAGGTCGCGTCCGCGACCAATGGCGACAGACCCGGTTGCCCATTCGCCAACACCGTCAAGTGTCAGCACCACCGCTTCTTCAAACGGGGAAGGGTAGAAAGCACTGGCAGCATGACTGAGGTGGTGTTCTGTAAACAGAAGCTTGTCCGGGTTCGCAAATCCGCCATCGTGCTTTTTCAGGTTCTTCAAAAGCATCGTCTTCTGGAACAGTTTCTCCTTCAGCCAAACCGGCATTGCCAGCCGGAACGACGAAAAACCCCGCGGTGCGAAGGCGACGTAGGTCTCCAGAAGCCGTTCAAACTTAAGGAAAGGCTTGTCGTAAAACACGACATGATCAACGTCCGTGATCTTCAAACCCGCTTCAGAAAGGACATAATCAATAGCGTTGCGAGGGTAGCCCGCATCATGTTTCTTTCGTGTGAAGCGTTCCTCTTGCGCGGCAGCCACAATCTCTCCGTCACGCACCAGCGCTGCAGCACTGTCGTGGTAGAAAGCGGAAATACCCAGAATTGCGGTCATCAGAAAATTGTGTAGATGAATGGTGCGATGGCAGAGCCCTGGGTGAGCACCAACAGGCCGCCGAGCAGCACCATCATTGTCAGGATGGGCAGTAGCCAGAATTTTTTACGCACGCGCAGAAACTTCCACAGTTCAGCGATAAATGACATTCAATGAAAACCTTTCTAAAACTGGTCACGCATCGAGCCGGACATGGTCTCGTCTCGCGATATCCAGTAAGACCTCGCGTCAGGGTCTCGGGCCAGATGTAACAGATCTTTCTTGCGTAATCTGAATACCAATGCGGTTGGTGTCACCGCAAGGAAGAAGATCAGCCCCATGACGACTGGTCCGACAATCCGGCCGAGCAACAGACCGAACCTGAACCACAACACGTTGAACGGTTTCAACACGAACGGAAACATCAGGGTTACTGCTGCAATTACAATTGCTACGCCAATCGCCCACCAGCGAGGATGAACCCCGTGAATGAGCGGCCACAGGCCGATCAGCGCAAACACGACAGCAAACACGATACCGAAGCTGCGTTCCGAACCGACGGTGACGGCGTCATGTTCATCAATGTCTATCATTTGCGGGCACCTGATCAAAGCTTCAGAACATTTCCTGATGGATCGATAGTTCACGACGGCTGCTTTGACCAGCCCGAAACATTGATTTTCTGGTTGCCGGCAGGCGGCAGGCCAAACGTGTGGCCTTGCACACCAGTTGCATGTGGCCGAATGAATGACAGCCTGCGTCCGGGTGAGAACGCAGGCCGCCGATAACAGGTCTGGATGCCGTTACAGCTTATGGAGTCACGCTTTTGACTGTTGCGGACGCATGTCCTTGGGATCAATGCCTGCAACTGAAACGGGTTTCTTCATGGCGTCGCGACGGAACGGCTCGCCCAGCTCCTGGTTCAGGACGCATTCGATGAAGGTGGTTTCGCCGCGTTTCATCTGGCCTTCAATGGCGGTTTCCAGTGCTGCCGACAGCTGATCCATCGACCGGACCTGAACACCCTTGAGGCCACAGGCTTCAGCAATCTTGGCGTACTCGACACCAAGGTTCAGCTCGGTGCCGACGAAGTTGTCGTCGAACCAGAGTGTGGTGTTGCGCTTCTCGGCACCCCACTGGTAGTTGCGGAAGATCACCATGGTAATGGGTGGCCAGTCATTGCGGCCGCACGACGTCATTTCGTTCATCGAGATACCAAATGCACCGTCACCGGCGAAGCCGACAACCGGGGTGTCCGGACAACCGATCTTGGCCCCCAGGATCGCGGGAAAGCCATATCCGCACGGACCGAACAGGCCGGGAGCCAGATACTTGCGGCCCTGCTCAAAGGTTGGATAGGCGTTGCCGATGGCGCAGTTATTGCCGATGTCGGAAGAGATGATGGCTTCCTTGGGCAGCACTTTCTGTATGGCGCGCCAGGCCATGCGTGGGCTCATCCGCTCTGGTTCACGGTCACGGGCGCGTTCGTTCCAGTTGGTGCCAGGATCATCGTCTTCGTGGTCCATGGAAGACAATTGCTGCAGCCAGGCTGACTTGCTCTGATGGATCAACGACTCGCGGTCTTCGCGCCCGGCATTGCCGGCTGTTGGTGACAGGCGATCCAGCAGCTGTTCAGCAACGGCCTTGGCGTCGCCCTGAATGGCGACGGAGATTTTCTTGGTCAGCCCGATACGGTCGGAGTTGATGTCAACCTGGATGATCTTGGCATCTTTCGGCCAGTAATCGATTCCGTAACCCGGCAGTGTCGAGAACGGATTGAGCCGTGTCCCCAATGCCAGGACCACATCGGCTTTCGCAATCAGTTCCATGGCAGCCTTGGAACCGTTATAGCCAAGCGGGCCGACGGACAGTTTGTGCGAGCCAGGGAACGCGTCATTGTGCTGATAGCCGCAGCACACCGGTGCCGACAGCTTTTCAGCCAGCGCAGCAGATGCCGGAATGGCCCCGCCGATAACCACGCCTGCGCCGTTCAGGATGACCGGGAACTTGGCCTCTGACAAAAGCCTGGCCGCTTCATTGATAGCCTGCTCGCCGCCGCTGGGAAGTTCAAGGCGAACGATCTGCGGCAGGTCAACATCGATAACCTGCGTCCAGTAATCGCGCGGTATGTTGATCTGTGCAGGTCCGCAAAGGCGGAAGGCCTGCTCGATTACACGGTTCAGAACTTCAGTCATGCGGGAAGGGTCGCGAACCTCTTCCTGGTAGCACACCATGTCTTCAAACAGCTTCATCTGTTCGATTTCCTGGAAGCCGCCCTGACCGATGGTCTTGTTGGCAGCCTGCGGGGTGACCAGCAGCAGCGGCGTGTGATTCCAGTAGGCAGTCTTTACCGGTGTGACAAAATTGGTGATGCCGGGGCCATTCTGGGCGATCATCATCGACATCTTGCCG
>CAYRLR010000489.1:0-2945 GCA_964424975.1 uncultured Anderseniella sp. | reverse complement strand
CATTGGAAGGCTATGAGGCGATTCCCACGGTGGACAATGTGCCGCCTGCCTTCGATCCCGTCACCGGACAGCCACTGTCCGAAGCCCTGCGCGCACGCCCGGACCCTGCTGCCGGCAAGAAACTGCAGGAAGCCCGTGCGGCTGAAGCCATCGAACAGGAAAAACGCATGGCGGCCGGTGCCACCACCCGGCCGCGCGAAGGCCTGGAATTCCTGCGCCCGCAACTGGAAGACCTGCCGACGCCTGACATCTTCGTGCCGTTCAAACCCGAGCGTCCGGCAAAAACCGAGGCCGGCGTCGCGCTGAAGACCGTGTCGGAGTTCGAACCCAAGGGCGACCAGCCCACCGCGATCGAGGAACTGGTAAAGGGCATCAAGGCAGGCGAGCGCGACCAGGTGCTGCTCGGCGTCACCGGCTCGGGCAAGACCTTCACCATGGCCAAGGTGATCGAGGCAACCCAGCGCCCTGCCCTGATCCTGGCCCCCAACAAGACGCTGGCCGCACAGCTTTACGGCGAGTTCCGCCAGTTCTTCCCTGAAAACTCGGTCGAGTATTTCGTCTCCTACTACGACTACTACCAGCCGGAGGCCTACGTCCCGCGCACCGATACCTATATCGAGAAGGAAAGTTCGATCAACGAGCAGATCGACCGCATGCGCCACTCCGCCACCCGCGCCTTGCTGGAGCGCGACGATGTCATCGTGGTGGCGTCGGTGTCGTGCATTTACGGTATCGGCGACGTGGAAACCTATTCCGCCATGACCTTCCAGCTCAAGCTGGGCGAACGCATTGCCCAGCGCCAGTTGCTCACCGACCTGGTCGCCCTGCAATACAAGCGCAATGACCAGGCGTTTACCCGCGGTGCCTTCCGGGTGCGCGGCGACACGGTGGAAGTGTTCCCGTCGCATCTCGATGACCGCGCCTGGCGGCTGTCGCTGTTCGGCGACGAGATTGAAAGCATCACCGAGTTCGACCCGCTGACCGGCCAGAAGACCGCCGAGCTTGAGCACATCAAGATCTACGCCAATTCGCACTATGTCACGCCCAAGCCGACGCTGGACCAGGCGGTCAAGCGCATCAAGCATGAGCTCTCCATCCGGCTGAACGAATTCCACGCCGCCGGCCGCGTGCTGGAGGCCCAGCGGCTGGAACAGCGCACCCTGTTCGATATCGAGATGATGATGGCGACCGGCTCGTGCGCCGGCATCGAGAACTATTCGCGTTACCTGACCGGGCGCGCGCCCGGCGAACCGCCACCGACGCTGTTTGAATACCTGCCCGACAACTGCCTGGTGTTTCTCGACGAAAGCCATGTCACCGTGCCGCAGATCGGCGGCATGTTCCGCGGCGACTTCAACCGCAAGGCGACGCTGGCCGAGTTCGGCTTCCGCCTGCCGTCGGCCATCGACAACCGCCCGCTGCGCTTCGAGGACTGGGAAGCCATGCGCCCGCAGACCGTGCACGTGTCGGCGACACCGGGAACCTGGGAAATGGAACGCACCGGCGGCGTGTTTGCCGAACAGGTCATCCGCCCCACCGGCCTGATCGACCCGCCGGTGGAAATCCGCCCCGTGGGCACCCAGGTCGACGACCTGATTGCCGAATGTCACCTGGTGGCGAAGCAGGGTTACCGGTCACTGGTCACCGTGCTCACCAAGCGCATGGCCGAGGACCTGACCGAGTACATGCACGAACAGGGCATCCGGGTGCGCTACATGCACTCCGACATCGACACCCTGGAACGCATCGAGATCATCCGCGACCTGCGGCTTGGCACGTTTGACGTGCTGGTCGGCATCAACCTGCTGCGCGAGGGCCTGGATATTCCCGAATGTGCGCTGGTGGCCATTCTGGATGCCGACAAGGAAGGCTTTCTGCGCTCTGAAACCTCGCTGATCCAGACCATTGGCCGCGCGGCGCGCAATGTCGACGGGCGCGTGCTGATGTATGCCGACCGCATCACCGGTTCGATGCAGCGCGCCATGGACGAGACCGATCGCCGCCGCACCAAGCAACTGGCCTATAACGAGGCCAACAACATCACGCCGCAGTCGATCAAGCGCAACATCTCCGATATTCTGGGCTCGGTCTATGAAGGCGACCATGTCCGCGTCAAGGCCACCCATGGCACCGGCCTGGCCGAAGCCGAAGGCGCCTTTGTCGGCCACAACCTCAAGACGGTCATCGAGGACATGGAAAAGAAGATGCGCACGGCAGCCGCAGACCTCGAATTCGAAACCGCCGCCCGCCTGCGCGACGAAATCAAGCGCCTGCGCGAAACCGAACTGGCCGTGATGGACGACCCGCTGGCCAAGCAGACCGGCATGGAAATCGGCGCGCGCGGCAGGAAGGGTGCGGAGGACGGCGCGAGCAGAGCCAAAGGCTCCGCGAGCAAAGCTGTTCGACCAGAAGAAAACCCGACCACCCGCATCGTCGCCCCGGAAGAATTATGGCCAAAGGGCAAACCGGCAGCCAAGGGCAAGTCCTCCGGCGGCAGGCCGGGGACACGGACATACCGTGGCAAGCCGAAATAGCTGAAACACCGCCCATCAGGCGCGCTATTCCCCCGCCAACCCACCTGTGCAACAATGATCGCATGCGCTGGGGAGCGACCTACTATCCCGACAGGGAAAAGGAACCGCCATGTCAGTAGCCCGCATAACAGAAATCATCGCGTCATCGCAGGACAGTTTTGAAGACGCCACCCGCAAGGGCGTCAAACGCGCGTCCAAGACACTGAAAAACGTCACCGGCGCCTGGGTCAAGGACCAGCGCGTCGTCGTCGAAGACGGCAAGATCACCGAGTACCGCGTCGTGCTGAAGGTGACGTTCATCCTGAAGGATTAGGCGACTGGATTGATCCGGTTATAGCCATTTAACCTTCCACCGCTTGTCATCCTCGGGCTTGTCCCACTGGTGTCCGGTTTAAATTATTGGACAAGTTG
>CAYRLR010000488.1:0-2947 GCA_964424975.1 uncultured Anderseniella sp. | reverse complement strand
CAACGCATTGACCAGGGTTCCGGTCCAGTTGCCGGGGCCGGGATGCACAACCAGACCGGCGGGTTTGTCAACAACCACAATCTGATCGTCTTCATGTACGATGTTCAGCGCAATGTCTTCCGCCTGAGGGACGGGGTCTTCTGCTTCGGGAAGAATGACCGAAACGAGTGATCCGGGTTTGACCTTGAATGAGGCGTCGACTATTGATGTGCCGTCCACCTCCACATGGCCTTGCGATATAAGCATTTGGAAGCGGGCACGGGAATGGTCCCTGCTGGCTTGACCGAGTAGTTTGTCCAGCCGCTCGACGGCTGGTCCCTCGTGGGTCAGCACAAATTTTTCTTCCGGAACAGGCATGGTCAAGACTCAAACTTCAAAAAATTCAACCAGATCAGATGATGATGATGACCTGCCGGCGGGAGACTCACCGGGGTTGGTCTTTCTCAAGATCTCGGTTTACGTGATGGGTTTGATGATCGTAGCCGGTTTTGCGTTTCTTATCTACACGCTCGTCAATCGGGCCAGCACGCTGGAGCCGCCGCTGGTGAGCGCCGAAGATGCGATAGAGCTTGCTGTGGATCCAGGTGAAACGGTGCAGTCTGTTTCACTGAACCGGGGCTCGCTGGCCATTCACGTGCGCGGACCTGATGGCAGCGACAGTATCATTGTCTACAGTCTTGCCAGACAGGGCGTCGTGCAACGTCTCAACATCCGGGCGCAGTAACACCGGCGGCAACCGCCGGGGTCAGTTCATGAATTACCCGACATATCGCCGTGCAGCGCCCGAATGCGCTGCGCGAGTGAAATAATATTGTTGTTGCCGGCATTGGTTGCCGTGGCCAGCGTCTGGCCGGCAGGCTGACTGCTTTCCGGGGCCGAGCCGGGCACATCCATGGATGACCCCGGCAGCTTGACCTGAGCCATTGCCACGGGTTCGTCTGCCTTGGTGTCGGCGGCTTTGCTTGATGCGGGCTGTTGCGGTGCCTCGTCGGCAACTGCCGTCGCCGTCCCGGCCTGCTTGCCTGCAGTCTTGCTGCTGGAGGTGCCTGCAGGCACCGGTTTTGATTTCGCCTTGCGAACGGTGCCGGACTTTGATGCAGGCTTGCAGGTTGTCGCGGTCTTCTCGCTGTCCGGTTTCGCGGCCTTGTCCGGGCTCGTGGCTGCGTCACTGTCACTGCCTGAATCGGGGCCCTTGCCGTTCCACATCTTGTCCAGCCGGGACAGTTCTTCGGTCAGCGTTTCGGTTTCACGTTCGGTTTCAAGGATTTTTTGTTCGAGCTGATCACCTGCCTCTGGCCGGGCGAAATCGACAGACGTGGTCCCACTTGCCGTGACGGGCTTTTCAGCCGCCTTCCGGGATCCTGCCTTGCTGGCAGCTGCGACCCTGGCATCAGCTTCGCGGGAACGGTTTATCTGTTCGCGCAAAATGGCCAGTTCATCCTGCTGCACCGACAGATCTTGGCGTTGTTCATCAATCTGGCGGGTGAGGTCATTCATTTCCCCGATCCGCTGACGCAATCTTTCCTGGGCACTGTCAAACTTCGATGAGGCGGTTCCGCTCAGGTCGGCGGTGGCCTCCGGTCCGTCATTCTTGAATGTCTCGATGATGAACCACTGATCTGCCACCTTTGCCTCGGCGGTTTTCAACTTGCCCTGCAATTCGGCTGAAATTTCTTCCTTGGCCTGCAGCAGGTCTTTTGCCTGCTGAAGCAATTCGGTGCGATCCGTCAGTTCGCGTTCCAGTGCGGTTATCTGCAGGCGCAGATTGTCGGCTTCTTCATTGCGCTTTGCGATTTCTTCATCGCGACGCCGGGTTTCATCGGCTAGATGCTCGATGCGATTGCGGTTTCTCGAAGCCTCGGCCATCTGTTCGGCCATGCGGGTTTTCAGGTCATCGAGGCGTAGCTGCAGCCGTCGGCCCTGCATGGCGTATTCGGCTTTCAGCCGGTCCCGGTCTGCCCTCAGTTCGGCAATGGCCGACGGAGCGCGACGCTCAACACGGCGTTTGCCCAAACTGACTGCATATGTCCAGAGTCCGCGTACAACCAGCAAACCTACCAGAAGTGCGCCGACAAATCCCAGCGCAACCAGCATAATCGTCTCAATTTGAGACATGAGTCCTCCAGAAGGCAATGACCACACAATTGTCGGATGAGACGCTGACAGGCCAAGAGCCACAAACGACTAACAAATGGTAGATCCTGCAATCCGATTGAAGAACCCGATTGCACGGATTCAGATCGTAATACACTGCACGATAGGTGTGAAGTTTAATTGTTCCGTAAGGTGTATTTATCCGGGTTAAAAAGCCACAACACCCGGGTTTCATGCCTGCTGTGGGGCATGCAGTGGCTGTATATTATGCACTTGCACCAGATCGGACCGGTACGGGATGAGGAGATGCGGTGCATCTCGATTCGCTCATCCCGTTCAGGTCCGTCTTCAGTCAGCGGCTATGCCGGATTATCAGAACGGGTTCAGCGTCGGATACTCCGTGTATTTCAGGTAGCCCACATTGGCACCTAGGCGGGCACCGACGCCGGTGCGGATCGGTGCCAGCTTGAGATCCTTGTTCGACTGGAAGTTCACACCCACGCCACCGACCATGTAGGCGGAGCCTTCAATGCCGATGAAACGGTCATAAATCTGGGTTTCCCGGTTGATATTGTACACCAGCACCAGCACCCGCGATCCGTTGCCGCCAATGTCAAAGCCCACCGACGGGCCCTGCCAGTAAATCTTCTTGCGGGTGCCATCCTTCATGAACAGGATACCTTCACCGTAGCGCAGCCCGCCGAAGAATGCGCCGGAGCCTTCTTCGCCGATGATGTAGCCCGAAGGTCGCCCGGCTTGCGCAAACACCGATTCAACCGCCTGGGCAACGCCCTTGGTTGTGGTTCCGAACCAGCGGTGACCGCCGTGAACTATTTCTTCCGGGCTGTAGGTG
>CAYRLR010000487.1:0-2952 GCA_964424975.1 uncultured Anderseniella sp. | reverse complement strand
GATTGATTCCGAGGAATACACCCGCCGGTTGAAGTATTATCAGGCCAAGGCGCTGCGAGATGCCTATTTTACCGACAATCTGGCCACGTCAGTAACCGAAGACGCCGTAAAGGCCGTCTACGACAAGGAAGCGGCAAAGGTTACCGCCGAGAAACGCGCGCGTGCACGCCACATCCTGGTGAATTCCGAAGAGGATGCCAACAAGGCGATGGCCCGTCTCGAGAAGGGCGAAAACTTTGAAGAAGTGGCCAAGCAGATGTCTCTGGACGGATCACGGGATTATGGTGGCGACCTTGGTTTCTTTACTGCCGGTGAAATGGTGCCTGCGTTTTCCAAGGCAGTATTTGCACTGAAAAAGGGTGAAGTTTCAAAACCGGTAAAAACAGATTTTGGCTGGCATATCATCAAGCTGGAAGACATCCAGGAAGGTGGTGCCCAACCGTTCGAGCAGGTTAAAAACCCGATCCGTCTGGTGTTGCTGCGTAAGGCTGTTCAGGACAAGATTCTTGAGTTGCGCCGTGTCGGTACAATCGAAATTGTGGATGAAGACCTTAAACGACTGCAGGAAGAAGCAGCAAAGAAGCGCCAGGCGCTTGATGCCTCCGGCGAGGTGCCCAGCACAGTTGGTGGCGCCGCTTCGCAGACGACAGGTGGCAAGTCCAACAAGGGCGATGCCCAATAGCTGAATTGCATGTCCTGATGCAATTTCCGGTCCGCAAAGCCAGTTCAGGTTTTGCGGACCGATTGTTTTGATCACCCGGCAGCCGGTCGATTGATAAACCCGACAGGATGAGTAAAACTGCCCGGGCTTGTGTTACATCATCCAGATCAACAGCGCTTCCAGGGGACCATATGCCATGGCCAAAGCTTTGCCACTCTCACCGCTTGCACCAAAGAGTTTTGCCGATTTGCCGGCGATTGACGGTGTGCGCCTGGCCACCGCGGCAACCGGGGTAAAATATCGCGGCAGGGATGATCTGTTGCTGTGCGTGCTCGACAAGGGATCAACAATCGCCGGGGTGCTGACCAAATCAAAAACCTGCTCCGCACCGGTGGATTTGTGCCGGGCACACCTGCGCACCGGCAAGGTGCGCGCGATCGTGGTCAATGCAAGTAACTCTAATGCGTTTACCGGAAAGGCCGGGTTACGGACCGTACAGGCGACGGTCAAACAGGCTTGCAAGGTTGTCGGTTGCGAGGCGTCGGAGGTCTACCTGGCATCAACGGGGGTGATTGGCGAACCGCTTGATCCGGTCCCGATAACATCGCGACTGCGAGACCTGAACGATACCGCATCAGGTGATGCGTGGATGGCTGCGGCTCGTGCCATCATGACAACCGACACGTTTCCGAAACTGGCAACTGCCACGGCAAGGCTGGGCGGTAAAATGGTCACCATCAACGGCTTTGCCAAGGGATCCGGCATGATTGCGCCGGATATGGCAACCATGCTGGGCTTTGTGTTTACCGATGCCGGCCTGCCGCGCGCGCTGTTGCAGAAAATGCTGTCGGATGCGGCGGATCGCAGTTTCAATTCGATTACTGTTGATGGCGACACATCGACATCGGATACGCTGTTATTGTGTGCAACCGGCAGGTCAGGCATCGCGCCCAAAGGCATTCGCACGATCGATGACGCTGCATTGAAATCGTTCAGGAAGGCGCTTGACGCCGTACTGCAGGACCTGGCGCACCAGACGGTTCGCGATGGTGAAGGCGCCAGCAAGTTTGTCTCGGTAACAGTGACAGGCGCTGAAAGTGACACCGCTGCACGCCACATCGGCCTTGCCATCGCAAATTCTCCATTGGTCAAGACAGCCATTGCCGGCGAAGACGCCAATTGGGGGCGTATTGTCATGGCGGTTGGCAAGTCCGGCCAGGCAGCCGATCGTGACAAGCTCAAAATTCGCATCGGGGGCATGCTGGTTGCCTCGAAAGGCAGTGTTCATCCCGGCTACGATGAGCAGAAACTGGTGCCGCACATGCAGGGTCAGAACATCGACATTGCGGTTGATGTGGGGGTTGGCAAGGGCAAGGCCACCGTGTGGACCTGCGATCTGACCCATGGCTACATTGATATTAACGGATCGTATCGAAGCTGAGATGCCGGTTGCAATTTGGTAACCCTGTCAACACAAAGGGCGCGTGTGATCCCTTTATCCATAAACTTCATTCAACCCTGTTAACTCTTCTGCGCCAAGGTGGTTCCCGGACATGAACGGAAAGAAGCTCGTTCTCGTCGTTGCCTGTGCACTGGTCGATCCGGACGGTAGAGTCCTGATAGCCCAGCGCCCTCAGGGCAAGGCCCAAGCCGGATTGTGGGAGTTTCCCGGCGGCAAGGTCGAGCCCGGAGAACAGCCTGAAGTCGCGTTGATACGTGAACTGCAGGAAGAGTTGGGCATCGATGTAACGCAAGCCTGTCTGGCACCAATGACGTTTGCCAGCCACGCCTATGAAGATTTCCACCTGCTCATGCCGGTCTATGTATGCCGCAGGTGGAATGGCGAGGTTGAAAAGCGTGAACACAGCGATATTCGCTGGGTCAGGCCGAACAGATTGCGAGAGTTTCCCATGCCGCCGGCAGATGAGCCCCTGATTGCTCATTTGATCGACCTGCTCTGACAGGACACCGGTAGCACACCGTTCACGTTCCAACACAACCGATCCGCCAGGCAAGGCGGGCAGTGTGGTGAGTACAGTGAGTAACGGGGAAGTTAATCGGATGTTCAATTCAAAAACAGATACAGCGCAAGCCGAGCGTCGCCCGGTCATGCGCGATTATACGGTTCTGGCGCTTGGCATGTCAGCGGCCATTGTCGCGACCCTTGCGGTCATTGGAGGCACCCTGGGAAGCCTGTAATGCCGGTTCAGAGCAACATGGGTTCAATTGAACCCATGTTGCTCTGACACTTTGGAAGCGATCAGGTTCATGATTTTTGGTTGATTCAACCA
>CAYRLR010000486.1:0-2965 GCA_964424975.1 uncultured Anderseniella sp. | reverse complement strand
ACAAGGGTTGCACACACAGACTGTGTGATACCTGGTTCTATTTGATTCAAGAATTAAACGTCTTCCAGAGTTTCTTCAGGCAGAGTGTCGGGGTTCACCCATTTGAGTACCAGTTCGTAGCCAACAGCCACGATGACAGGCCCAAGGAATACGCCGACCACCCCCCATTGCATCAACCCGCCGACCGCCCCGAGAAAGGCCAGTGTGGCTGGCATGTCACTATCCTTGCTTACCAGCATCGGACGCACGATGTTGTCTATGAGGTTCACAACTATCAGTCCCCACAGGAAGACAAACAGGGCCATGTACGTATTGTCCTGGGTCCACAGCCACAGCGACATCGGCAGCCATACCAGAACCGGACCGATCTGGATCAACGACAGGATAAAAGTGACACCAGCCCAGACGATCCAGCCGGGAACGCCTGCCACGACATAGGAAAAAGTGGCTACCAGTGTCTGTGCCAGAGCCGCCCCCAAGACACCGCGAACAGCAAGTCGTGTGGTCACCACTGAATGCACGGCAAGTCTGGTCGCAAATTGCCCGCCCAGTTTATCAAAGAACCTTGACGCAAACTCGCTGACGTCGCCTGCCCGATACACGAGAATCATTGCCATAATGACCCCAATGGCAAACTCGAAGACAAACACACCGAGCAACTCGGCTTCCTGCAGCAGCCAGAGCAGTATCGTTTTCAGCTCATCCTTAAAGTGGGATGCCATCTTTGTTGAGTCATGGAAAAGGCTTTCCCATAACGCGCTGAGTTGCGTGCCGATTGCCGGCAGTTCATGCATGGAACCCGGTCCAACACGAGAGGTGTAGTTGGCGAGGCTTTCAAACCACGACAGCGCATCAGGAACAAAAGCCAGCAGGGTACGAGCAAGACCTGTTGCAGGCACCAGTATCGCCAGCATCAAACCAAGCCCCATCAACCAGGCAGCCAGCAGCCGCCGGCCGCCGAGCCACCCGACAATCTTGTGGTAGTACGGCTCAATGGCAATCGCGACCATCACCGCCCAGAGAATTGCAGGCAGAAACGGGTAAAGTGTCAGGAGGGCAATTATTATGACACCGGCCAAGAGAGCAATTGGCAGCAACCGATCAATCAGCGGGAGGTGAGGAGACTGCTTCACTTCGATAATCCCCGCCCAATAATCAATCCTGCAACTGCTGCAGTCGCAATGACACCAAGGGGTGCATCGGTCTTGTCGGTCTTGTCGCTCTTTGCATGCGAACCCAGCGCTGCCTGAACAAGGGCATCAAGATCATCGCGCCGCCTCTTGTGTCGACGGATCATGCTGCGCCCGATGAGACCGAGTAACAGGGCAGCAATCAAGATCACACCGAACACCGCCAATGCGGCCTGCCATGCCAGCATATGGGTCGAAAGCCAAAGAAACAGCGCCAGCATGCCGAAAGCCGTCGCCAGCGCCACCAGCACAACGGAGAGCAACAACACCAAGCCCCCGGCGCTTCGCCGTTTCAGTTCGGCCAGTTCGTTCTTCAGGAGAGTGCCGACAATTTGCCTGAACATCAGTTGCGGTCCCTTATTTCCGGGAAAACGATCCGATGAGAATTCCTACCAGCAGGGCAATCAGGGCCGACTGGACAGGCTTTTCGGAAATGTAATCCTCGACCGAGCCGACAGCCTGCTTTGCCCGGGCAGAGGCTTCCTCGGCTGTCTCCTTTGAACGCCTCAGCAAATCGTCCGCCTCATTGCTGGCAGTCTTGCGGACGTCTTCTGCCTTGCTTCCCGCCAAATCCTTCAACAACTCGGTCAGCGTGGAAATATCGTTGCGAATTGTTTTAATCTGCTCTTCGACATCGGTTGCTGTCGGTGCCGACTTTGGTGATGTTGCCATAAGACATGTCCTCAAGGTTCATGGTACCAAAACATTCTGTATTGAACAGCAGGTCAGGGCATTGATCAATCATCTTCAGCTATCGGCACCCAAACAAGGACACCACGATGTTCCCGGGATTGAGCCGGTTGTGGTAGGTTGAGATTCGATCTATTTTGGGACATCGTCCGGGACAGTGAAGCTTCCGGCTTCTGCGCGGCAGCACCAGGTATGCTGCGTGCTAGACGGGTAAGCGGTAACGACACATGAGCACCATCTGCCGGGTCATTTTAGTGGTTTTCGGCATCACCTATGTGATTGCCCTGGGGTTGTTTCTTGTCGGAACGCTTGGGCTGTTTGGCAGCCCGTCAGGACCCCTGGCTGGCGTTTTCCTGATCCCGCTCGGTATGCCATGGGTTTTCATGCTTGAGAGCGTCTCGGACACGCTCAAGCCATGGCTGGCTGCATTGGCGCCGGGCCTGAACCTGGCCGTACTCTGGTTGATTTGCCGATGGGTCAATCGGTCAAAGAGCTGAGCGCGATGTCGAACGGGAGTGGAGATATGAAAAGGTTTTTTTGGCAATTGTTGCTGATCATGTACACATTCCTGATGGTGCCGTTCATTACCCAGTCGAACGCGGACAATGTCCGTGCAGGCGTACCATCAGCGCCCGAGAACGGCGGGCCGCGGCACTGGGAGGTCACCGGGGTTTCATCAGGTTTGAACCTGCGCACGACGGCCTCGTCGTCTTCGAAAATCATTCTTGGCTACAGGCCGGGCACCATCCTCGCCAATCTTGGTTGCCAACGCGCTGAAGGTCAGGTGTGGTGCGATGTTCAGAAACTGGGCGGCGGTGAGCGAGGATATGTAGCAGCGAAGTTCCTGAAGCCGGCAGTCGCACCGGACGGCAGCATTCCGATGGGGCCGGACACGTCAGCCGAGCGTGCCGGCCGGGGGGATTTTGATGCCACGGGCAAGATTCCATGTGCCCAGTATCGCGGCCAGCCGGCGCTTCAATGCCCGTTCAGTGTTGCTCGAGGCGGAGGCGGGTTTGCAACCGTGATTGTTACCAGGCCCGACAGCGTTGATCGCGGCATTTATTTCGGGCGCGGTCAGCTGCTCG
>CAYRLR010000485.1:0-2966 GCA_964424975.1 uncultured Anderseniella sp. | reverse complement strand
CGGGCACCAGAGTGTCGTCAATAACGAATGCAGGCGTTCCGTTGATCCCGAGAGACTGGGCAAGCGTACGATTGGCGTTCAGCGTATTCTCGATGGCGGCTGCATCTGCAGTCATGTCAGCTTTGAGTTTTGCCACATCGAGCCCGGCATCTGCTGCAATCGACATGACCTTTGCTTCGCTGTCAATGCTGCCGCTGGCCGCCATCATGGCGAGGTGAAAATCCCAGTACTTGCCCTGTTTCTTGGAGGCGATGGCAGCGCGCGATGCAATCATCGATCCTTCCGAGAGGATGGGGAATTCTTTCATGACAATACGCAGGTTCTTGTCTTCGTCGGTAAAGCGGAGCACGTCAGCCACAGACCGTTTGCAGTACCCGCAATTGTAGTCGAAGAATTCGACCAGGGTAACATTGCCATCCGGATTGCCGATAACGACATCATCCTCATTGTGGAAAAGTTGCTTGGCATTACTGGCAATGGCTTCACGAGCCAGTTTTTCCTGCTGCGCGCGTTCAGCGCTCTGCAGTTTCTCGATCATTTCATTGATAATGGATGGATTTTCCAGCAGGTACTCGCGGATAACATTGTGCATCTCGTAGATTTGCGTCTTTGAGAATGTTTCCTGCGCAGACACCGGCAGAGGCAGCAAGGCACTGCTGGCAGCAAGCGCCAGCACTACAAGGCTGGCTGTGAGTTTGGCGCGCATTACATAGAACTCCTTTTGCACCCGGAACGGGTGGGCGTGTTTGATGGACTGGTTATAGCCATTCTGTTGGCAAATTCACCTTCAACTTTTCTTTTTTTTCAGAGCGTTGAGTATGTCGCTTGCCCTGATCCAGACTGTGGAACCGGATTTTGCCCGACGTCTGGCTCCTTCAGCCTTGGTTTTGGCGAGCTTCTTGTCACCCCGCAGCATGGCACTTTCCGCCGTGGACAATTCGGCGCGGGCATAGTCCCCCAAAATGCCGTACGAGCGCGCTTTGAGCAGATGCAGGGAGCCTGATTCTCCTTCAAACCTCTGCGCTTTCGATAACACCGACAGCGCGGTGCGGGCAGCTTGTTTCGTGTCTGCGGCAAGCAGTGCCTGTGCCAGCAGAATGCCGATCAGTCCGCTGTTGGGATAAAGTTTCAATGCCTGCTGCAAAGGCGCGACAGCGTCGCCCGGATTGCCTTTCTCCAACAGTGCCTGTCCCTTGAGTTCCCAGAAATATGGGTTTTTGGGTATGCGCGCGATCAACCTGTCGATCGCCGGAATGGCGGTTGGCAGGTCTCCCAGCCGGTAGGCTGCGATGGCGCGGGCGTACTGGGCCGGTATGGTCGTGTTTGACGCCGGATATGACGAATAGACGGATTGCGCCGTGCGGGTAAAACCCGCCAGCTTGGCCTTCGCCATATTGTGGCGGAAGACCAGGTAATCCTTGTCGGTTTTGTTGAAGTGCCTGGATGCCCGCACCCGGTTCTCCAATACCCGGATACGCTGCAACGGGAAGGGGTGGGACACGGCATAAGGGTCAACGAATTGCAGCGACGCAATCGACTGGCTGTATAGTTTTTGAAACAGTTCGAGCATCCCGCGGCCTGACTGCCCTGAGGCATCAAGATACCGCAGCGCACCCTCATCGGCTGCCGCCTCCTGCGCGCGCACATAGGTCAGCAAATTGCGCTTGGCAAACTCCTGGCCGCTCAGAACCAGCGCGCCGGTTGCTCCCCGGCTGGTTCCTGCGCCTCCCTTCGCCGCCCCAATGGCCGCTGCTGCCCCCAGCAGGGTACCGATGATGGCCTGGGTGGATGCGCGGTCAATCTGCACCCCGAGCCTGGCCAGATGACCACCGGCTACATGGGCCGTCTCGTGCGCCAGTACACCGATAATCTCGTTCGGCGTGGCTGTCTGTTCGATCAGGCCGGTATGAATGAAAATGCGCTGACCGCCCGCGACGAAAGCGTTGATGCGGCTGTCGTCGATGAGGTAGATGTTTACGGCTTTCGGAGGAATGTCGGCCACCTTGAAAATCGGCTTGAGATACCGCCGCATCAATTCTTCTATTTCCGCGTCACGGATCAATCGCGGATTGTTGCCGCGTTGTTGCGCAAACGCGGGCAGGCCGGCCTGAGCCAACAGGGCTGCAGACAGTACGAAGGTGGCGATCTTGCGCAAGGTTTTCTGCATCAGCCTGGTATTCATGTCCTTTTTGCAGAGGGTCGTGCGTCTCCGCCACCGCACGGCAACGCATTTTTGAGTCCGACGGAGTTGTATCGAACATTAAGGCAAAAGCATGGGGGATGCGATGAGTTGCAGGGTCACAGAGGCGTGATGGCAACGGAATTGTTGTGCCATCTGCCGGTTTGCATGAACCAGCGCATCTGATAGGTAGGGGCGGATTTCCACTCCAGTTCTTGAACCATCGATTCCAGGTGCCATGTCCCCATCGCCATCAAGCCGCGCTGCCTTTGTAAAGCCGTTCATTGTCATGGACATGTTTCGCGAGGCCAATGCACTCGCTGCCGGCGGTCACGACGTCGTGCACATGTCGGCAGGTCAGCCCGCCGGTGGCCCGCCGCAAAAGGTTTTTCAAGCCGCACGCGAAGCGCTCGACGGTGCCTATATGGGCTATACGGATTCGTTGGGACTGCCGGCACTGCGCGAGCGCATCGCGCAGCATTATCACGACGCTTACGGTATTGCAGTCGACCCTGGCAGAGTGGTCGTCACAACCGGTTCATCAGGGTCATTCGTGCTGAGTTTTCTCGCCTGTTTTGACCATGGCGACAAGGTTGGGCTCACCGTTCCGGGCTATCCGGCCTATTCCAATATTCTATCGGCGCTCGGCATCAACGTCACACACATGGAGGTCGACGGCAGAAACCGCTGGGCGCCGACGCCAGACCAGGTCTCGACGGCCTGTGAAAACGGATTGTCCGGCCTGTTGCTGGCAAGCCCTGCCAACCCCACCGGTACAATGGTCACG
>CAYRLR010000484.1:0-2970 GCA_964424975.1 uncultured Anderseniella sp. | reverse complement strand
CAGCCATTGGGTTCCTCCATTATTTTCAATGCTTTGCGCGTTTTATTGTTTCAGATAACCATTTCCATGCGCCTGGATCCGCGAACGCCCGACACCGAAGAAATTTTAATCGATCTTATACAGCCAGTTTTTACTTTTATAAAAACCCATACATCAAACCAATACTTCGTAATTCAATTTATAGAAAATTAATCGAAATTTCAGCTATGTACTGAAGTAACATTTGACTTGCTTAACAGAAATTTAGCCTGTCTCTTAGTGTGCCGCACCGACCTTCGAGGGGATATACGTCGATTGACGCAGTCAGCTCGTTCGCCTTGCCAAAAATGCAGCCAATGGCTGGGCGAAAATAGCCATTCGCTCTTAAACAGACAGATATCCGGCTATGATTTTTTCATCGACATCACTGCGCGGGTCTTCGTGAACAATGGTGCCCTTTTCCAGCACCATGATCCGATCAGCTACGTCCAGGACGAAGCTGAGCACCTGCTCTGAAACCAGGATGCACAGGTTCCGTTGATCGCGAATCCGTTTCAAAGTTGCCGCCATTTCCTTGATGATCGACGGTTGAATCCCTTCGGTTGGTTCATCAAGCAACAACACCTCCGGTTCCGACACCAGTGCCCGGGCAATCGCAAGCTGCTGTTGCTGGCCACCAGACAAATTGCCTCCACGACGGGATTTCATTTCATGCAACACCGGAAACATTTCATAGATTTCAGCGGGAATTGAAGTCTTGCTGCTGCCCGCCAGCCCGGTCTCGATATTTTCTTCAACCGTCATTGTCGGAAAGATCATCCGGCCTTGCGGCACATAGGCAACCCCCTCACGCACCCGTTGGTGACTTGCCATGGAGGTTATGTCTTTGCCGCCGATGCTGACCTTGCCCTGCTTGTTGGGAATGATGCCCATAATGGACTTCATCAGGGTGGTTTTCCCCATGCCATTGCGGCCCGTCATTGCAACAATCTCGCCTGGCTCGAGTTTGAACTCCAGCCCGTGAATGACTTCGCTTTGCCCATAGGCCACGTGAAAGTCTTGTATACTCAACATGGATTTGCCTCTTTCAACTGTGACCCAGATAGACTTCGATAACCTTGGGATCCTGCTTCACCTCTTCCATCTGTCCGTCAGACAGAATCTTGCCTTGATGTAAAACGGTCACCCTGTGGGCAATATCTTCCACAAACTGCATGTCGTGCTCGATGACGATCACCGAGCGACCTTCAGTGATCTTGTTCAGGAGTTCTGCAGTTTTCTTGCGCTCGTTGACACTCATGCCCGCAACGGGTTCGTCCAGCATTAGAAGTACCGGATCCTGGATCAGCAGCATGCCAATCTCCAGCCACTGCTTTTGCCCGTGGCTCAGAAGATCAGCCTTTGTTTCCAGCAGGTCCTCGAGAAAAATTGTCTCGGCGACCTCCTCGATCCTGTCTTGAAGTTCTTGATCGCGCTGGAACAGCAGTGCACCAAATACACCACGGCCGCGTGGATAGGAGATTTCCAGGTTTTCGAACACCGTCAAGTCTTCATAGATCGATGGTGTCTGGAATTTCCGCCCTACTCCCTTGCGAACGATCTCGTGTTCTTTCATTCGAGTGAGCTCGGTATCGCGGAACTTGATTGAGCCGCTTGAAGCAGCAGTCTTTCCGCATATCAGATCAAGCACGGTCGTCTTTCCTGCACCGTTTGGGCCAATAATAACGCGCAGTTCATTCTCTTGAATGTCGAATGAAAGGTTGTCCACCGCCTTGAAGCCGTCAAAAGAGACCGTAAGGTTTTCAACAATGAGAACGCTTGCTTTGGTATTTTCCTGGGTTTGCATCTGGTGGTCCTATTCTGCCAGTTTGACTGGTGGCGATAGTTTGCGCCGGTTGCCAAACATCGCTTTCAGTCTCGGCTCTATGTGACTCTCGAAAACGCCGGCAAGACCCCTGGGCATCGCAAGCACCACAAAGATGAAAATGGCCCCCATGGCGAACAGCCACAGTTCCGGGTAGGCCTCGGAAAACACTGTCTTGGCCCAGCTCACCAGCAAGGCGCCGTAGATCGCCCCGTAGAGTGAGAAACGGCCCCCCACAGCGCAGAAGATAACCATCTCGATTGACGGCACGATGCCGACGAAGGTTGGGTGAATGAAGGCTACGTTCAGGGTGAACATTGCTCCGCCCATGCCGGCCAGGGCCGCAGCTGCGCAGAACACGAATATCTTGAAGTTTGCAACGTCATAGCCGGAGAACCGAACCCGGTCTTCCTGCCCCCGCATTGCAACCAGCACACGGCCCAGCTTGCTGTTCAACGTGAGTTGAGCAGCGACCAGAACCAACAGCAACAAGCCGGCCGTTATGAAGTAGAAAACCATCTTGGCGTCATCGGTGCGAATGTCCCAGCCGTGAAGCGTTCTAAGGTCCGTAATGCCGTTGAAGCCACCGATGTAGCCCGCATTGCCGATGATCAGAATGCTCAGCACAGATGCCAGTGCCTGGGTGATGATGGCAAAGTACACACCACCAACCCGGCGTTTGAACATTGCAGCACCAACGATGTAGGCAAAAACCGTCGGAACAACCAGGATCATTATGATTGTCAGCGTCAGGCTGTGAAACGGTTGCCAGAAAAACGGCAACTCCGTCATCGATGCCCAGTCCATGAAGTCGGGTATGCCGGGAGTCGATTGCACAATGCATTGCCCGATTTCCTGCATTTCGCGGGTGCAGCCTATATTCAGCTTTGCCGCTTCCAGCTTGAGGAACATGGCCATACAGTAGCCACCGAGGCCAAAGAACACGCCTTGCCCAAGGCTGAGAATACCACCCGCTCCCCAGCACATCACCAGGCCAAGAGCGACAAAGGCGTAGGTGAGATACTTGGAAACCAGGTTCAGGCGGAATACATCGAGCCCAAGTGGCAGAATTATAAGCCGACATTACCCAAGTAACCTTTGGTTTAGTGCGAATTGTAGCTCAGTGT
>CAYRLR010000483.1:0-2973 GCA_964424975.1 uncultured Anderseniella sp. | reverse complement strand
TGTGCCAATGCGTGCGTCAGAGGATTTTGGCGTGTTTGGTTGGGGGGCCAAGGCTGCGATGTTGTGCCTGGGCCCAGGCGAAAGATACGCCGCGCTGCACAACCCCGATTATGACTTTCCGGATGATCTCATCCCTGTTGGCAGCGCCATCTTCGAACGTATCGCACGTGATTTACTGGGTGCGGCGTGACCATGCCGACAAACGATCAGGTTCATGAATTCTGGTTGGTTCAACCAGATATCATCGTGATCTAAAGCTTGCGCAGATAGACCGAGTTGATCAGGTGGTCCGGGCCCTTGCGCAATATCAGGTCGGCGCGCTGGCGGGTTGGCAGGACGTTTTCGCGCAAGTTGGCCATGTTGACGGTTTCCCAGATGCGGGTGGCGGTTTCGCGGGCTTCCACGTCCGACAGTTTCGAATATCTGTGAAAGTATGACCCGGGATCCTTGAAAGCCGTCTCGCAAAACGAGAAGAAACGATTGACATACCAGGTGCGCAGATCATTTTCATCTGCATCGATGTAGATCGAGAAATCAAAATAATCCGACACATAGGGTATGGCCTTGCCGTCACGCGGCGGCCTGCCGGTCTGCAGCACATTGAGACCTTCAACAATCAGTATGTCCGGCTGGTCGATGGTGATGTGCTTGCCCGGCTCGATGTCATAGCTGAAATGCGAATACACCGGTGCGCGGACATTGCGGCTGCCGGCCTTGATGTCCGACAGGAATTTCAGCAGGACAGGCAGGTCATAGCTTTCAGGAAAGCCCTTGCGGTTCATCAGGCCGTCCCGCTCAAGCACGGCGTTGGGCAGCAGGAAACCGTCGGTCGGCAACAGGGCTACTTTCGGGTGATTGGGCCAGCGCGCCAGCAGGCCGCGCAGGATCCTGGCCGTAGTGCTCTTGCCGCCCGCCACGCTGCCGGCAATGCCGATGATATAGGGGACCTTGTGATTGTTGCCGCCGAGAAAGTTCTGGGTGACCGAGAACAGGTCCTGGCTGGCCGCGACATACAGGTTCAGCAGCCGCGACAATGGCAGGTAGATGGCCACGACCTCATCCAGGTTGACGCGGTCGTTCACGCCGCGCAGTTCCTCGACCTCGGCCGCCGTCAGCGTCAGCGGGGTATCAGCGCGAAGTTTCGCCCATTCGGTTCGCGTGAATATGCGATAGGGCGAAAGTTGTGATGTGTTCTGATCCATGGGAGCCATGTCAACCCGCCGTGCGGGACGCCTTTTCTTCCAGACCGCTTTGCCGGAACCGGTCGTCAAGTTCGTCCATTACCTGATCCAGCGATACGCCTGTTGCCCTTAAGAGTACAAGCAGATGATACAGCACATCTGCGGCTTCCGCCGTTGTGTGATTTGCATTGCTGCCTTGCGATGCAAGGATGAGTTCGATGGCTTCTTCACCAAATTTGCGCGCGCACTTTTCCGGCCCGGCAGCCAGCAGACCGGCGGTGTAGGATGTTTTCCCGTCAGCCGCAGCGGCCCGCGATGCGATAATTGCCTCAAGGCGAGCCAGGGTTTTCAGTTTGTCCCGGGTCTGCATTGTCATCTCCAATTAACTAGCCAGCGATTATACCAGCCGCACCGGCACGCCCTGTTGTGCCATGAATTGCTTGGCTTCGGAAATCGTATAGGTACCGAAATGAAAAATAGAGGCGGCAAGCACCGCGCTGGCCTCGGCCTGCTTGATGCCGTCCACCAGGTGCTGCAGGGTTCCGACACCGCCGGATGCGATAACCGGCACATTGACCGCGCGCGACACAGCCCGGGTCAGTTCGATGTCAAAACCGTCGCCGGTGCCGTCCCTGTCCATTGAGGTCAGCAGTATCTCGCCGGCCCCCAATGCCACCACCTTACGGCAAAACTCTATGGCATCGATGCCGGTCGGCTCGCGTCCGCCATGGGTGAAAATCTCCCAGCGCGGCGGTTCGTTGTCAGCGCTTGCCCGCTTGGCATCGACGGCGACCACAATGCATTGCGACCCGAATTTCCGGGCGGCTTCGGCCACGAAATCCGGATCCTTCACCGCTGCGGTATTGATCGACACCTTGTCGGCACCCGCCAGCAGCAACTTGCGAATGTCATCGGTGGTGCGCACACCACCGCCCACCGTCAGCGGCATGAAACATTGCTCGGCCGTGTGGCGTACAACGTCAAAGATAATCGCCCGATCCTCATGGGTTGCCGTGATGTCCAGAAAGCACAGTTCGTCGGCACCTGCTGCGTCATAGGCCTTGGCGATCTGTACAGGATCGCCGGCATCGCGCAGGTCCACGAAATTGACGCCCTTGACGACGCGGCCATCCTTCACGTCAAGACAGGGTATGATGCGCGCCTTAAGCATGAGCAGTGCCTTTCAGGGTTTGCAGTGCCAGTGCCGGATCAATACGGCCATCATACAGCGCCCGGCCGGAGATGGCACCTTCCAGCACGGCACAGTCTTTGCGGGTCAGCCGGTTGATATCGTCCATGGACGCCAGCCCGCCGCTGGCAATCACCGGAATACTTGTTGCAGCGGCCAGTTCCAGCGTGGACTTGATATTCAGGCCGGCCAGAATGCCGTCGCGATCGATATCGGTATAGATGATGGCGGAAACCCCGGCATCTTCAAACCTGGACGCCAGGTCCAGCACACTCAATGTGGAGCTTTCCGCCCAGCCTTCAACTGCAACATGACCGCCCTTTGCATCAATGCCCACCGCAACCTGGCCCGGAAACTCCCTGCAGGCGTGGCGCACCAGCTCGGGGTCACGGACCGCGAGCGTGCCGAGAATGACCCTGGCCATCCCCTTGTCCAGCCAACCGGCAATCGCATCCAGATCCCGGATGCCACCGCCAAGCTGCACCGGTATGGAGACAGATTTCAGTATGGCCTCAACCGCATCCCCGTTGACGGAGGTGCCGGCAAATGCGCCATTGAGATCGACCAGGTGCAGGTATTCAAAGCCCTGGTCCTGGAACGTGC
>CAYRLR010000482.1:2369-2979 GCA_964424975.1 uncultured Anderseniella sp. | reverse complement strand
GTTTCCCGGCTCCACGCAACCGGCGAAAAAAGTCCAGCATAAACCCGATATAGCCATCCTGGACGTTGAACTGCGGTTCGTCGAACAGGTGAACCAGCGGGTAATCCGAGCCTGCAGACTCCATCAGCAGGTTCGGCTTGTAGGATTTGAACTGCCTGACCTGGTAGGACTGGTGGTAATGAATGGCCAGCCTGTCGCGTTGATCCGTGCGTATCTTGTGCACGTTCCTGTTCTGGATTTTCACCTCGCCACCGGTCGGGATGTTGGAGCCGGTAATAAGTTCAAACAAGGTGGTCTTGCCGGACCCGTTTGGTCCCATGACCCCGACAATAGCCGGGTCGGCAATGGTGAGATCTGCCGACAAGCAGAAAGTCGGCGTCCGGTCAAATCGCCCCCTGGTATACACTTTACTCAGCTTGTTGACTTCGAGCATGGCCGCCATTGTTCAGATCCCTATGAGTTTCTGGCGCATGGCAGGGCTGTCCAGCAGCGTGCGTGCGTCGCCTTCGTGGACTATCCGTCCGCGATCCATGACAAAGGCCCGGTCAGAAACCTCAAGCGCAGCAAGGGCATTTTGCTCCACGATCAACACGGCGATGCCCTCCTGCTT
>CAYRLR010000482.1:0-2359 GCA_964424975.1 uncultured Anderseniella sp. | reverse complement strand
CAGCCGGGTCACGGTCTTCAGCACATCCTGAACGATTTTCGGGGCAAGCCCCTGGCTGGGCTCGTCCATCAACACCAGCCCCGGCGCCCCCAGAAGTGCCCTGGAAATGGCGACCATCTGCATCTCTCCGCCGGACAGGTTTTCGCACTCGCGCGCCATCAGGTGCTCGATGGCAGAGAATATCTCAACCATTTCGTCCATGGACCATGACCTGAAGCGGGTCTTCTTGATGCCGATCTGGAGATTTCTCGCAACCGTCAGGGACGGGAATATGCGCCTGTCGTCCGGGACCCAGCCGATGCCCATCCTGGCAATTTCATGGGTGGCGGTTCTGGTGATCTCCCTACCGTCAAAAACGATGCTGCCCTCGGCGGGCGGAGTAAGTCCGAGCACCGACCGTATTGTCGTGGTCTTGCCGGCTCCATTGGCCCCCAGCAATGCAACCACTTCTCCTTCACCCACATTCAGGGACGCGCCGAACAGCACCTGGGTTTCCCCGTAGAACGCATTGATATTGCAGATATCCAGCATCAGCCCATATCCCCCAGGGCCGAGCGCATGACCCACTTGTTCGACATCAGTTCTCCAGGCGTTCCTTCGGCAATCACCTGCCCCCAGTGAACCACGGATATCTTGTCGGCAAGGTCGAACAGGAAGCGCATGTCATGTTCGATAATGACGATCGTGTAGGTGTCGCGCAGTTGACGGATGAGCCCGGCAAGCTTCCGTGTCGCTTCGAGGCCAAGTCCGGACGTCGGTTCGTCAAGAAACAGTATTCGGGGCCTGGCCGCCAGCGCCACGCCGATTTCCAGCGCCCTGCGGTTGCCGTAGGAAAGCGATACCGAGGGTTCCCATTCCATGCCGTCCAACCCGACCTGGTGAAGAATTTCCTGCGCCTGCGTGATCAGCTTGCTGTCCCCGAATGCCGGTGACCTGGCATTCCACGATTGCGCCCGGAAGTCCGGCAAGGCAACAAGCACATTCTCGATGACGGTACTGTCGTCGAACAGGTTCATTATCTGGAACGAGCGCGACACGCCTTTGCGGGCGATCGTGTGAGGAGGCATTCCGGCGATATCCTGCCCGGCAAGACAAATGCGCCCCCTCGTCGGTGACAGATAACCGGTCATCACATGAAAGCAGGTGGTTTTACCTGCTCCATTGGGGCCCATGATACCACTCACCTGGCCTTCTTCAAATTGCAGCGAGATATCCTCAAGCACAATCCGGCTGCCAAAGCGCTTGTGTACATTGTGTGCTTCAAACAGTGCCACGCCCGCTACCCCGCCGCCACTTTTGCGGGATTCTCGGACCCCGGAACAGTCTTTGCCCTGGCTTTGCCCAGGTCGGCAAACGCGCCGGCTATTCCGGTGGGCTTGAACATCACCATGATGACAAACATCAAGCCGTACCATAACAACCAGGTCTCGGTGAGAGAGCCCAGAACGTCACGGGCAATGAAGTATACGATCACCCCCAGGACCGGGCCCCAGAAATTGACCAGGCCACCTCCGACCAGCACCATCATCACGATCAGTCCGGACTGATGCAGGCTCATGATATCGGGATAGGCACTTTGCTGGGCCATGGCGAACAGCCCTCCGGCGAGACCGGCGTACATCGCTGAAATGACAAACGCCGCCCATTTGAACAGCCAGACATTGTAGCCGACAAAAGCCGACCGCATCTCGTTCTGCCGGATTGCCTGCAACACCCGCCCAAACGGCGAATTCACAGCGCGCCACGTCACGATCGTCAGTATCACAAGCAAGACCGCGGCCAGGTAGTAGAGCCCGACATTATCGAGGCCCAGGTGCACCAGGCCCAGATCGAGATCAGGACGCGGGATGTTCAGCAGCCCGTCCTCTCCACCGGTAATCCAGTGCAGTTTTATGGCCGAAAACCAGAATATCTGCCCGAACGCTATGGTCATCAAGGCGTAATAGATACCGCGCCTGTGCGATACGAACGCCGCAACCAGCGCACCGGCGATGCTCGCGGCCAGGATCGCGGCAAACAACCCACCCCACAGGCTGACGGTTACAGTGTGCTGGAAAAGGCCAAAGGCATAAGCACCGATGCCAATATAGGCGCCATGGCCGAATGAATGCAGCCCGGTATAGCCAAAAAGAAGATTGAACCCGAGTGCGTAGATGATCCAGATCGCGATCTCTATGCCGATATACTGGTACAATCCGACAGCCTGCAGCCATAAGGGCGCGCTGAGAAGAAATCCTGCAAACAGCAGTATCTGTGGTGTAATCCATCGATTGGAGTGTCGGGTGATGTCGGAAAGGCTGGCCATGCTAGTTCTCCAGCGCGCTTTTCTTGCCGAACAGCCCGCGCGCACGGAAACCGA
>CAYRLR010000481.1:0-2989 GCA_964424975.1 uncultured Anderseniella sp. | reverse complement strand
TGCCAGGGTGGTCACGACACCCTGCCCCATCTCGGCACGCGGCACGATGATGGTCACCGAATTGTCGGCGGCAATCTTGACGAACGGATTGAAAACGCTTTCGCCCTTGTCTTCATCGGCCACAAGCGGGTTGGGATAAGGCGTGCGGTACATGTAAAAACCGACAGCCACCCCGCCAGCAATTGCAGCAGACCCGAGCAGGAATGTTCGCCTCAGCAGTTTTCCCATGGTTCAGGCTCCCGCCAGTTTTCTGGCAGCCGTATGAATGGCGGCCCGGATACGCGGATAGGTGCCACAGCGGCACAGATTGCCCGACATGGCCTCGTCGATATCCGCATCATCCGGCGTCGCATTGTTCGCCAGCAGTGCCACCGCCGACATGATCTGGCCGGACTGGCAATAACCGCACTGGGCAACCTGATGTTCGATCCAGGCCTCCTGCACAACATTCAGCATGCCGTCATCGCCTTGCAGCGCTTCAATAGTTGTCACGTCGCCGGACACATCTTCCAGCGCTATGGAACACGACCGGACCGGTTCACCGTCAATCAGCACCGTGCAGGCACCGCACATGGCTATGCCGCAACCGAACTTGGTGCCGGTCAGCCCGGCGATATCGCGCAGCGCCCACAACAGCGGCATTTCCGGGTCGGCTTCGATGGAAACCGTTTTGCCATTGATCTTTATGTCCATGCGTGTCGACCTAAGCCCCCGATGCAGCAGAATTGTGAAGCTGAAGAATCACCTTTGCCATTGCCGATCATATTTGGCACATTAGGGTTCCAGTTGAACAGCCGCCATCACAAATGTGGCACATCCTGATCAAGCTCCCGACCAACCTGCGAGTTCCAATGACGTCTTCACCAGTTACTCTTGCCCAAAAGTGTGCCGATGCCTTGTGGGCCAGTGACACCGCCACGCAGTCACTCGGCATGCAGTTGACCTCGGTTGCGCCCGGCACCGCCGAGATGTCGATGGTCGTGCGGCCCGACATGACCAACGGCCACGGCACCTGCCATGGCGGGTTCATCTTCACCCTTGCAGATTCCGCCTTTGCCTTTGCCTGCAATACCTATGACGAGCGTACGGTGGCCCAGCATGCCCAGATCACCTTCATCGCCCCGGCAAAATCCGGCGACAGGTTGATAGCGACGGCCATCGAGCGCTCGCGCACCGGCCGGTCGGGCATCTACGACATCACGGTAAGCCTCGAAGACGGCCAGAAGATTGCCGAATTTCGGGGTCATTCCAGAACCATTGGCGGCAATATTGTCCCAGCTTCCTGAAACACCTTTGACCAAAACGGGCCGCTTCATGCTTGATCCAGCAACCTACACTCCTATGACAGATGCCATTGAAACGGCATCTCGCGATGAAATCTCCGCGCTGCAACTGCACCGCCTGAAAATCACGCTGACGAACGCCTATGCAAATGTCGCTCACTACAAACAGGCCTTCGACAAGGCCGGCGTCACCCCGGACGACCTGCAGGAACTTTCCGACCTGGCGAAGTTTCCGTTCACCGTGAAGTCCGATTTGCGCGATAACTACCCGTTCGGGATGTTCGCCGTGCCCCAGGACCAGATTGCCCGCGTTCACGCCTCGTCAGGCACCACCGGAAAACCCACCGTGGTGGGCTATACCCAGGCAGATATCGACATGTGGGCCGATGTGATGGCGCGCTCGATACGCGCTGCCGGCGGTCGTCCCGGCATGAAGTGCCACATTGCCTATGGCTACGGATTGTTCACCGGCGGTCTTGGCGCCCACTATGGTGCCGAGCGTCTCGGGCTGACGGTTATCCCTGTATCCGGCGGCATGACGGAACGCCAGGTCCATCTGATCCAGGATTTCAAACCCGAAATCATCATGATCACCCCGAGCTATATGCTGGCGGTGCTCGATGAATTTCGCAGGCAGGGCATCGACCCGCGCAAGTCCTCCCTGAAGATCGGCATTTTCGGCGCAGAACCGTGGACCAACTCCATGCGCGAGGAAATCGAACAGGCGTTTGATATGGACGCCATCGACATTTACGGACTGTCGGAAGTGATAGGGCCCGGCGTCGCGCAGGAGTGCGTGGAAACCAAGGACGGCCTGCACATATGGGAAGATCATTTTTATCCCGAGATTGTCGACCCTGAAACCGGTGCAGTGCTGCCCGACGGCGAACGCGGTGAACTGGTGTTCACCTCGCTGACCAAGCAGGCGCTGCCGATCATCCGCTATCGCACCCGTGACCTGACAATGCTGTTGCCGGGTACGGCACGCAGCATGCGGCGCATGGAAAAGGTAACCGGGCGCTCCGATGACATGATGATCATACGCGGGGTCAATGTGTTCCCGACCCAGATCGAGGAACTGGTCCTGCGCACCGAGGGTTTGAGCCCGCACTTCAACATTGAACTGACAAAATCAAACCGCATGGACGCCATGACCGTGAACGTGGAAGCCCTGCCCGGATCTGCAGCAGAAGAGGTTCGCATCGGACTGGCCGCAGAACTGCAAACCCTGATCAAGAACAATATCGGCGTCACATCGATCATCCACGTGCTCGAACCTGAAACAATCGAGCGCTCCATGGGCAAGGCCACCCGCATCATAGACAAACGGCCTGGATCAGTATGAATTTCTGGTTCAGGCCTTGCCGTGCAGCAGCTCCAGGGCCCGCAATACGCCGAGCCGGGGTGAACTGAGAACCGGCAGTCCGGCATCGCTCAGCAGCGGTTCAGCAACGGCCATGGAGCCTTGCGCCAGCACGATACAGTCCGGCCGTTCGGTGGCCAGTTCGGCCTTGATGGTCCCGGCAATAGAGCTGGCATAGGCGTCCATGTCGCCTGCCTCGAAATGGCGCCATGCCGGTTTGCACATGACAACAACCGGCGATACATCACGGCCCTGCGCGCGCGCTACATCATCAAGCAGGTCAAGCGTGGGAGCCCTGGTGCTGTCGAGGCACATGGCGACGAGGGGTCGCGCGCCGTGCAAC
>CAYRLR010000480.1:0-3000 GCA_964424975.1 uncultured Anderseniella sp. | reverse complement strand
CCTGTATCGCGGCCAGGTAATCGCGTGTCGCGGCAGCAATGGCCGGGTCTGTCGTACGCGTGTCCACCAGGGTCTTCGTCAACATGCAGGCCTGTCGCGACTTATCATCGGGCGCCAGCCGCGCAAAGCTCCGGAAGTGGTCGGCCAGGGCGCCCAGCGGCGAGGCCGCGCGCGCCAACTGGTCGTGAAACCCCGCGCGTGATCTCGCGAAATAGCGTTCAAGCGCCAGCATGTAGAGATTTTCCTTGCTGGAAAACGCCGCATAGATACTGCCGGGTTTCATCTCCAGCGCCGTCTCAAGATCCTTGAGCGAGGTCGCATGAAAGCCTTTCTCCCAGAACAGGTCCATGGCGGCAGCAAGAGCGGTATCACGATCATACGGCGCTGAACGGGACATGGTCACGTGGTCTCCGCGGGCAGTTGAGCGAGCTGGGTCAGGATACTGGTGTAGTTGTCGACCCCTTGCGCGCCCGTAACCAGGTGCTTGCGATCAAATACCATTGCCGGCACGCCCTGGATGCCCTGCTGGATCCAGTAATTCTGCTCCTGCCGGACGTCGGACGCAAAGCGTTGATCTTCCAGAACCGCCAGTGCCTCGGCCCGGTCCAGGCCGATTTCACCGGCCACGTCGGCCAGTACCGCAGTGTCAGACAGGTCGCGCCCGTTAGTGAAATGTGCAGTGAACAACGCCATTTTCAGATCGTTCCTGCGCCCGAGCTGGTCAGCCCAATGCAGTATCTGATGGGCATTGAACGTGTTGTGCATGCGCATGTCTTCAGTGAACCGGAAATCAAATCCCAGGTCGACGCCAAGTTTTGTCATCTGCGCGCGGCTTTGCGCGGATTGCTCCGGGGTCGAGCCGTATTTCTCGATGATGTGTTCGCGGGTATTCTGCCCCTCCGGCGGCATGTCGGGGTTAAGCTCGAACGGATGCCAGTGGATGTCGTGCTCGACGCCTTTGGCCTCCAGCGCCCGGGCCAGCTGGCGGTAGCCGATGATGCACCAGGGGCACATCACGTCGGACACGATGTCGATGCGAAGTGGCGTTGTCATGTGATGTTCCTTTCATCGTGTCCGAAGACGCTATGGTTGACCTGCAGCCACAGGCGTAAACCATTGCTGCCATCAAGTGTATACCGGGGCGTCACTTGTGGCGCCCCGGCTTGATGCGATTGGATCAACAGTCAGTTCCTTTGGTATTACTCAGCGGCCGCTTTCGTGCGCGACCAGGCGTATTTCTGGAACACCTGATCGACCGGTGTCTGCGCAAAGTGATTGGTATAGTTGGACATCAGTTTCTGTGCAGCGCCGAGGATGACTTCCAGGATATTGGCCTGGGTGAACCCGGCGGCCAGGAAGGCCTGCGTGTCAGCCTCGTCCACAAAACCGCGGTTGCGAATGACCAGCAGGGTGAAGTCGCGCAGCGCTTCCAGTCTGGCGGTCGGCAATGGAGTCTCGTCGCGCAGCGCCTCGGTGATCGCGTCGTCCACCTTCATCATCTTGGCAATACCAGTGTGCGCGGGAACGCAGTAATGGCAGTCCTGTTCAACGTTCACCGTTTGCCAGACGACGGTTTTTTCCTCGTCAGTTAGGCTGGTGGCCATGAACTGCTGGTGGGCAAAATTGTAGGTGGCCAACAGGGCGGGTGCGTCGGCCATGACCGAATGCAGGCCGGGGATACGGCCATTGTTTTTCAACGACGTTTCAAGCAGCGGCTTTGACGCTTCAGGGGCAGTTTCGATGGTGTGTCTGGTGAACTCAGTCATCTGGTTTCCTTGAGGGTTTCGGTTCAGGTCGGTTCGATCCCTTGCGGAATCAGCACCGGCACGAACCATGTTTTCGCTATATGGTGTGGGGGGAGAGATAGTCGTATTTGAGCGATCACTCAATAGCTAATTTGAGTAATCACTCAAACGTGAAGCCAGTTGCGCAGAACAATCATCAGGCGCGGGATGAATGAAAGCATCCGCTTGTTGCATGGCCCTTGGCACATGTCCCATAGTCTTCTCCAGGCAACATACTGATCGGCATAGCTGAGTTCGGAAGCAGAGTTTGATATGTTAACCAATCTTGACCTCATGGAGCTCACCGAATTCCGGCGCGAACTCCACCGTTATCCCGAATTATCCGGCGAAGAACTGGAAACAGCGCGCACCATCGCCGAGGCGCTGACTCAAATGTCACCAACGCGCATCCTGACCGGGTTGGGCGGCCATGGTGTTGCGGCTGTGTTTGATAGCGGCACGGATGGGCCGACGGTATTGTTCCGCGCTGAGCTGGACGGGTTGCCGATTGAGGAAAGCAATGACATCGCCTGGGCGTCGCAGATACCCGGCAAGAGTCACGTCTGTGGACATGATGGCCACATGACGATGTTGCTCGCCCTGGGACGCATGATTTCTCGCCAACCGGTCGCAAGGGGGCGTATCGTTTTGATGTTCCAGCCTGCTGAGGAAGACGGTAGCGGAGCGAAAGCCGTAGTCGCTGACCCAGCCTATAAAGAGATTCAGGCTGATTGGGCTTTTGCAATCCACATCGAACCCGGGCGCCCGTTCGGCTACGTTTCAACTTGTCCGGGACTGATCAACTGCGCTTCGCTGGGGCTGGAAATCAAGCTGACTGGCAAGACGGCCCATGCTGCTGATCCCGAAGACGGGGTTTCTCCGGCCCAGGCTGTGGCCAAGCTGATTCCAGCGCTTGAAGCTCTTGGCAGCGGCGGAAATCTTGAAGATGACTTTCGGTTGGTCACGATTACCCATGTTCAGATTGGTGAACCTTCGTTTGGTGTAGCACCCGGTGAAGGCGTGATTTACGCAACGCTACGGACTACACACGATGAAGGAATGGAGAGCATCGAAACCGATGCCCGCAACCTTGCCATTGCGGCGGCCGAAGAATTTGGACTGAAAGTCAAATTCGACGTGTTCGATAATTTTGCGGCTTCCATCAATGATGTAGAGGCATTTGAAGTTGCAGCGAAAGCCATGGATGCAATCAACG
>CAYRLR010000479.1:0-3007 GCA_964424975.1 uncultured Anderseniella sp. | reverse complement strand
GTGCATCCGGTCGTGAAACGGGGTCCAGGCGTCATAGTGGACGAGGTCTGCACCGGACAATGTGCTGCGATCAGCCCGCTCCAGATAGGTGTTTTGAACATCAATAACCAGCAAGGCGGTTTCTGACGGCTTCAGATCCATGTCGTCGGGCTCCGGCGCACCTTGATAGTAGATTGACCGATAGCTCGTTTTCCAGCTCATATTACCTCCACGGTGGTACTCAGTATCTAAACTTGAACAAGCCACGCCTGCCATAGACGTCTGCTGCTTCTTCGACAAACTGCGCCATGCGCTCGGCGGCAAATTCGTGTCGCAGCCGCTGGGCTGCATCGATCATCACCTGTTTGTCTGCCGCGCGCCCGGGTCGCAGAAGCTCGTATGTGGCCATGATGACATCCTGTGGCACGGCGGTCAGTTCTGCTGCGCGCAGGAAGTTTGCCGCCAGCGATGCGCGCCCTGCGGCCTGGGCAATTTCGGCCTGCTGCTGCAACGCATTTGCGGTAATCCGAAGATCTTCCATGGTGACATCGCCGGCCATCACGGCATCCAGCGTAATGTCGTTGAGGCTGAGCCCGCGCGCGCCGCGAACCTCGTCGGGGCGCGTTTCGGCCAGCGGATAGTCGCCCAGTTCCAGTTTGCGGTCGCTCATGACGCTGCTCCGGCAAGTTCGATTGCAAGGTCTTCAGGGTCAGCGCCGTCTCGCGTCAGACCGGTCTCGATGGCATAGATCAGCGCAACGCGGCCGTGAAACCGCGCCCCCAGCGCCTCACCCCGGGTTGGCACAACCACCGGCTCGACATCCTGCTTGAATGCATACAACGCCGCGTTTCGCCCCAGACCACGATAGTGCTCGAGGCTGGTGATGGGGGCGTTGGAGAACAGTTCGAGGTTGTTGTGCGGCAACCGGTCCTTCTGGTGAATGACGGCTGTGCCCTTGGCCTGCAGGCCTATGCCGATGCCGGACCCGGCCAGTCGCGCAGCGCTCAGGCCCAGAAACGATGTATCGGCGGTATGCGCGAAGCGGACAAATCTTGCGACCGCACCTGCCTGCTCGATGCCGGTGCGAATTTCGCCCAGCACCTGGCTCAGGGAGTGCCCGGCCAGGGTGCGAAACAACTTGGTTCCAAACGCCGGGCTGAGCCCGATCACGATCTCTGCGGCGTCGGACCCTTTCTCGGCCTTGCCCATGGTCCGGTAGCTGATGCGTCCGGTCTCGGCGGCCTCGTAAGTCGCCTCGGTGCGCAGCACTTCGCGCTTGTCGAGCACGCCGCGAATATTGGCTATCTCGGCGCGACGCTGCTCGCTCATACGGTAGCCGGTAGCCGGGCCGTCATAGCGGTTTGGATCATTGATGGCCGAAATGACCTTGCCGTCGCGGACGATGGCCGATGTCTGCAGATAGTCTCCTGAAAGTCGCAGCTTCACCAGGAACAGCAGGTTTTCAGCTTCTTCTTCAAACCCGCGCTGATGCAGCGCGCGTATTGCGTCGAGCACGGTAATCTCGCGATGCGCGATGTCAGCGCTTATCGTGCTGACCTGGCCAGGCAGATAGCTGCGTGTATCGTCGGATCCCGACGCTACCGCTACCGATGCCTTCATGTCCTCGTCCGGGTGCCCGAGCCCGAGTTCTTCCATGACCGCCGACATGGCTTCAACAGCCCGCTTGCGGATCGCGAGCAGGGCTTCTTCTGCCCGCGGTGTCAGACCGCCGTCTGCCTCGAAATCGCGCTGCAAGACGAGGTAGTCCTCCATCTCTTCGCCATTGAAGGATGATGGATTGAATGAATTGTCGTATTTCAGAATGGAACCGAAACCGGAGCAGATAAGGTCCGAGCCCGCAATCAGAAAGGGGAGAATTTTCGCTCCGACACGAATTTCGGATTCTGACGAGCGCGCGTCATTTCCCGACGCACACTCCAGGTCAAGCCACACGGCGATCAGGTTTTCGGCCATCAGCTCACGCACGCCACCAGGCATGCTGGCTGCCAGCGGCGCACCGTCGATGCCGCCGTTCTGGGTGCCCTGCGCTCCCATGGCCCGCTGCATGCACAGGCACCTTGCTTCAAGATATAGCAGTGATTTTGCCTCGTGAAACCCCATCAGCAATTCAGACGCTGCACCCGACGTGCAGCGCATCTTGATGCCTCTCGAGGCATAGGCTGCAGCCAGAAAGGCCTTTGACCACGGCGTGTCGTCGCCGTCGATGAAGGAGCCTTCGGTGCCGTACACGGACACGGTTTCTGCATAAGAGGTGAAGCCCGCCATGCCGATCTGCAACTCTTCGGCTTCTTCGCTCGAGCACTGGAACAGCGTGCCCTTGCGGCCCACCGCAGAGCCTACGCAACAGGCCAGTGCATTCGACCAGGAATTGCGCGAAACCCGCATGGTCGTTTCAATTTCATCAAACCCGAATGCCACTGCCGTAGCCGCATCGGCGGCAAGTTGCAGCGGGTCGTCCTTGGCATTTGTCACATGGGCCTGGTTGCCCGGTGTCTTGCGAGCCCGCATCTTGGAGTAGGCAAATGCAATCTCCATGGAACTCAGATGCGCGACTACCTCCGCCAGCTTGGCCGGCGTCATGCCGTGCGCAAGGCGGACCAGGTGCCCGCGTGGCACGTTCACGTCTATCAACATGCGCGCAACTTCCACCGACGGCAGGGCCATCGCTTCATCGACCATGTCGGGATCAAGATGGTAGCGCGCAATGAACAGGTCGATCATGTCGAATTGCTCTTCTGCCACACCGTCCATCGAAGTGATGTTGCGGCCGGCGCGCTGAAAGGCGGGAGCGGGATCATTGGCCCCGTGCATTGCCGAAAATCCGTTCTCGGGATCTTCAACCGCAAAGTTGTCAAGCCGCAACGGGCGTTTGTCCCAATCGTCAAAGCGGCGCCAGCGATTGGCGCCCTGAGTGTTGTCATGCTGCATGGTGTCAGAGCCCTTCCAGGGCGCGAAGGCTGCAGCATTTGCAAAACTTGTTCAAGTGATCGCTGACAATTGCCGGCGG
>CAYRLR010000478.1:0-3019 GCA_964424975.1 uncultured Anderseniella sp. | reverse complement strand
TAGCGGACAGTTTCAACCTGTTCGCGGCCGGACGGCTGTTGTGCGGGGCCGGGTTCGTGGTTTCGACGATTTTCTTCACCAAGATCGTTGCAGACTGGTTCTCGGGCAAGGAACTGGCAACTGCGATGGGCATTCTGGTGATGTCCTGGCCGTTCGGCATAGCAATGGGGCAGATCGGCCATGGCTGGCTGGCCGTCAACGTTGATTGGCGCTGGGCCTTTGCAGTGGCATCCGGGTATTGCCTGGTGGGTGCCTTGCTGGTGATGTTGTTGTGCCGCGAGGCGCCGCAGACCACCAGGGCCAGGATCCGGTTTCAATTCACCCTGAACCGCAACGAGGTCGTACTCACCACAATCGCCGGCCTGGTCTGGTCGTTCTTCAATGCGGGCTATGTGGTCTATCTCAGTTTTGCACCGCGTGTGCTGGTTGCCGGTGGCTTTGAAACCGTGTCCGCACTGGGCATTATCAGCCTCGCAAGCTGGGTGATGATTGTTTCGATAGCTCTGTGCGGTCAACTGGCCGACCGCAGCGGCCGGCATGATGCGGTGCTGTATGTTTGCATGGCGGCAGCGATGCTGGCGCTGATGATGTTGTTCGTCGCACCGCTTGCTGTGCCGTCAAGCCTGTTATTCGGTTTGCTTGGCATGGCGCCTGCCGGTGTCATCATGGCCCTGACGGCCGGCGCCATGAAACCGGAAAACCGGGCGCTCGGCATGGGACTGTTCTTTACCTGCTATTTCGTGGTGCAGGCACCGGCCCCGGCGATTGCCGGCTGGCTGTATGATCGCACAGGCGATGCCTTTGCGCCGATCATGTTCGCGATTGCCCTGTTCTTCGCGACTGCAGTGGCCAATGTGGCTTTCCGGCTTGTGCAGAAGCGCTTGCCCCTGTGACCCCTGGATCATTATCTTATCCAACGAACAGAGCATGTGCGCGTCAAATCTGCCCTTCCTCCTCCAGCACCTTGCGGGCAACCCGGAAGCACTCGAGAGATTGCGGCACACCGCAATAGATGCCGATCACGTGAATGATGGCCCGGATTTCTTCCTTGCTGACGCCATTGCCAAGCGCGCCACGGCAATGTGTCTCCCATTCGTGCATCTTGCCCAATGCGCCGATCATGGCGAGGTTCATCATCGAGCGGGTTTTGACGTCAATGGTCTCATCCCCCCAGCCGAAACCCCAGCACCACGCGGTCATGGCTTCCTGAAACGGCCGCGTGAAGTCATCCGCAGCCGCAAGATTGTTTTCCACATACTCGGCACCCAGCGTCGCCTTGCGCTTCGCAAGACCTTTCTCAAACAGTGTCTGGTCCATCGACTGCCTCCCTCATCCATTGCTGTAACGTCTGTATCGAATGTTCCGAATTTACGCCGCAGGCCGGGTCAATCACCAGCGGTCCCGGTCTGTATCCACGGCTTTTGAGGCCACGCTGAACGGCTTCCACCAGGTGAATGTCCTCTTCAACAGTTGTTGCGCGATCCTGCACCGCCAACCGGCGCACAACGTCCGAATCCACGCCGTCTATCGTGTACCAGCCGCGCCAGACGGTAACCTTGTCAGGCCCGTGTGCGCGCCAGTGGTAGGTGTTGAGAATATTGCCGGGATAAACCTGAAACGAGATCATCGGCCACAGGAACCAGGATGAATAGTCACCGGCATGCTGATTGGCCGCCAGGTCAACCGGATAGCTCATCCTGTCGAGATCCTGACACTCGGTTGTATGCCGCAGGCAATATCCCTGCGGCTGGATGTCATAGGTTTCCGGCTTCACGACCCCGGTTGCGAAAGTCGGATGATTGAGCGTGCAATGGTAACATTCGGAGTAGTTCTCAACCGACACCTTCCAGTTGCACTGCTCCGGGATTTCCACCCATTCCAGCGGCTTCAGCCTGTCGATATCAGGCACATGGGAGCGCAGCTCCTGCTCTACGTTCGGATACCATTCGGACATCGCGGCTGCATCCGGATCCAGGTTCACGAACACAAACCCGCAGAACACTTCGGTACTGACCGGCGTCAGGCAAATGTCCTGCCTGTCGAAGCCCGCCACCACCTTGATGTTGGGCCCTGATCTCAGATAGCCATCCAGTTCATACGACCATGCGTGATAGGGACACACCAGCACCTTGCAATTGCCGGTGCCCTCGACAAGTTCATGAGCGCGATGCTGGCAGACATTGTAGAACGACCTGATCTTGCCATCGCGCCCGTGAACGCAGAACAGGTTCTGCTCTGCAATGCGAAACGTAAAATAGTCGCCGCGTTTTTCCACCTGCGACGCATGGCCCGCCATCTGCCAGGTGTTGCTCAGCAATCCTGCCAACTCCTGCCGGTAGATGTCAGGATCGGTGTAGTATTTCGCCTCCAGGGAGCGAACAGCCTTGAGTGGATTGTTCATGGCGCGACCTTCTCCTCGTCCCAATACAGGCCCAGTTGATGCCGGCGCTTGTGGAATTCCTCGACCCGCCCGACAATCTCGCCGCTGGCAGACGCAATCACAAATGACAGCAGTGTTTCCAGCAGCGCGATCGTGGAAACCGACGACGGAAAAAATTGCGGTGTGTCCACGGCAACCACAAAGCCGTGCTCGGAACCTGCGACGACAGGGGATGCCGGACTGTCTGAAATGCCGACAATCACCATGCCCTGCTCACGCGCAAGCTGCACAGCCTGAACCACTTCAGACCGGTAGGGCTTGCAGGTCATTGCTATCAGCACATCGCGCTCGTCGGCACGCGCCAGATCATCGATTGCTGTGCTGCCCGGTTTTGGAATGGCATGAAACTGTTCCATGCCGGTTGATGCCAGATAGGCAAAGTTGCGTGCATTGGCATTGTTCACGCCGACACCCAGCACAAACACCTGCCGCGATGACCAGATGGCCTCGGCAGCAGCTTTCAGCCTGGCCTCGTCTATGCTGGCAAACGTCTCTTCGATATTACGCAGCGCGGAGTTGACCATGTCGGCATACAGCCCGCCCAGCTTGCCCGATTGACCCAGCGATTGCAGCCAACGC
>CAYRLR010000477.1:0-3019 GCA_964424975.1 uncultured Anderseniella sp. | reverse complement strand
GGTCGTTCTGGTAGGGACCCCAGCCGAGTTCAAGCATGTAATCGCAGATTTCAGCAATAACGTCATAGCGTCGCATCACCGCCTGTTGATCGTAGCAGGGCTTTGCAGCGGTATCGTATTCATCCGAAATCTGGGAGCCATCCGGCGTCAGCAGGAAGAACTCGGCTTCGACGCCGGTCTTCACGCGCATGCCTTCTTCGGCAGCTTCCGCAATCAGCCGGCTAAGCACATTGCGCGGTGCCTGTTCAACGAACTTGTCCTCCATGACACAATTGCCGGCCACCCACGCCACGTCTTTTTTCCATGGCAGCTGGATCACCGAGTCCGGATCAGGCACGGCAAGCATGTCCGGGTGAGCAGGGGTCATGTCGAGCCATGTCGCAAATCCTGCAAACCCCGCACCGTCTTTTTGCATGCCGGCAATGGCTTGCGCAGGAACCAGTTTTGCACGTTGCCCGCCGAACAGGTCGGTAAACGAGATCATGAAGTATTTCACGCCATTGTCTTCGGCGAATTGGGCCAGATCAGTTGCCATGGATTTAGGTCCTCTCAGAGATTTTCAGGGTCGTCGCCGTTGGCTGTTTCAGTAATTCCCACCGCGCCCGGGAACCCAGTTGGTTCCGGCAAGCGGCACACCTGACATGGCCGATGCCTCCACTGTCAATGCGCACAAGTCTTCCGGTTCCAGGTTGTGAACGTGGTTTTTGCCACACGCTCTTGCGATGGTCTGCGCCTCAAGTGTCATCACCTTGAGGTAGTTGGACAGCCTGCGCCCACCCGCTACCGGGTCGAAATGGGCCATAAGTTCGGGGTCCTGGGTGGTAATGCCAGCCGGGTCGCGGCCCTCATGCCAGTCATCATAGGCACCGGCGGTTGTCCCCAACGCGTTGTATTCAGCTTCCCAGTGTGGATCATTGTCGCCCAGCGCAACCATGGCAGCCGTCCCGATGGAGACTGCGTCGGCCCCCAACGCCAGGGCCTTGGCTACATCGGCACCGGTTCGAATGCCACCCGATACGATCAATTGCACTTCACGGTGCATGTCCAGATCCTGCAGCGCCTGCACTGCCGGGCCTATACAGGCCAGCGTCGGCTGTCCGACATGTTCAATAAACACATCCTGGGTGGCTGCCGTTCCGCCCTGCATGCCGTCAAGCACGACGACATCGGCCCCTGCCTTGATGGCCAGCGTGGTGTCAAAGTAGGGGCGGGCGCCGCCAACCTTGATATAGATCGGTTTCTCCCAATTGGTGATCTCGCGCAGTTCCATGATCTTGATTTCCAGATCATCCGGGCCGGTCCAGTCAGGATGACGGCAGGCCGAGCGCTGGTCGATGCCCTTGGGCAGATTGCGCATCTCGGCAACGCGGTCAGAGATCTTCTGGCCCAGCAGCATGCCGCCGCCGCCGGGCTTCGCGCCCTGGCCGACGACAATTTCAATGGCGTCGCAGCGGCGCAGATCATCGGGGTTCATGCCGTAGCGTGACGGCAGGTATTGATAGACCAGCGTTTTCGAGTGGCCGCGCTCTTCTTCCGTCATGCCGCCATCACCGGTCGTGGTCGACGTGCCGGCAGCGGTTGCGCCGCGCCCGAGGGCTTCCTTGGCCGGTCCGGACAACGCGCCGAAACTCATACCGGCAATGGTGATCGGAATGTCCAGTTCGATCGGTTTCTTGGCAAATCGGGTGCCGAGCACAACCTTGGTTTCACATTTTTCGCGATACCCTTCCAGCGGATAGCGTGACATTGAGGCCCCCAGAAACAGCAGGTCGTCGAAATGCGGCACCTTGCGTTTGGCGCCACCGCCTCGAATGTCATAAATGCCGGTTGCGGCTGCGCGGCGGATTTCGGCATTGACGGCGTCAGTGAACGTTGCGGACTTCTGCGGCACTGTGCGTGGAATACCGGCCGCGCCTTTGGTCATGTCATTCATTGTCCAGCCTCAATACGCAGACGCGTTGTCAATGTTGAAATTATATAGTTTTCGGGCAGAGCCGTAGCGTTTGAACTCTTCCGGCCTGGCGTCTGCGCCGGCACGCTCAAGCAGGTCTGCCAGAATTTTCAGATGTTCGGGCCGCATTTCCTTTTCGATGCAATCCGCGCCCAGGCTCTTGACCTTGCCGCGTACAAAAAGCCGCGCTTCATACAGCGAGTCGCCCAACGCATCACCGGCATCGCCCAGCACAACCAGATTGCCGGATTGCGCCATGAAGGCGCTCATGTGGCCAATATTCCCGTGCACCACAATGTCGATGCCCTTCATGGAAATCCCGCACCGCGAAGACGCGTTGCCCTTGATCACCAGCAGGCCGCCATTGCCGGTTGCACCAGCGTACTGGCTGGCGTCGCCGTCAATGATGACGGTTCCAGACATCATGTTTTCTGCAACCCCGGGGCCGGCGGATCCGACAATATGGACGTGCGCCTGCTTGTTCATGCCGGCGCAGTAGTAGCCGGTCGAGCCGCGCACGGTAACATCGATCGGACCGTCGAGGCCGCACGCAATGGCGTGGCTGCCCTTGGGGTTCACGATCTCCCATTGTTTCTGGTTGGTGTCGGCTTTCTGGGCCTGCAGAGTGGAGTTCACCTCGCGCAACGCGGTGGAGGCCATGTCGATGGTTTGCATGACTTAGTGCTCCCAGAAATAGACGGTTGCAGGCTCAGGTTCCCAGACACGCGCCTGTTCGATACCCGGCAGGTTGACCAACGCCCGGTACTCTGAACCGAACGCTACGTACTGATCTGTTTCGGCCATCACGGCGGGCTTGCAGGCGATCGGATCACGCACCACGCCGAAGCCGTCCTTGGTGCCCACGACAAATGTGAAGAACCCGTCAAGGTCGTCAAGGCTGGATTCCAGGGCCTCGCCCAGATTGCTGCCCTGGTTCATTTTGTGGGTCAGGTAGGCAGCGCCAACTTCCGTATCATTGTCTGTTTCAAACACGATACCCTCGCGCATCAGTTTGCGCCGCAAGCTGTTATGGTTGGACAGCGACCCGTTGTGCACCAGGCACTGATC
>CAYRLR010000476.1:0-3020 GCA_964424975.1 uncultured Anderseniella sp. | reverse complement strand
AAGGCTGAAGGCGGGTACACGCAGTTGACGGCATTGCGCGCCGGATCGAAAACACCGGAGCAGGTCATAGACACATTGCTTGAAGCCGGTCTCAAGGGTCTCGGTGGTGCAGGCTTCCCGTCCGGGCAGAAGTGGAAATTCGTTCGTGCCGGCCAGGGGCCGCGTTACCTGTGCATCAACGGGGATGAAGGCGAGCCCGGTACATTCAAGGATCGTCACTATCTGCACACTCGCCCGCACCAGTTTCTTGAAGGCATGCTGATTGCCGCATGGGGTGTCGAGGCATCGGCCGCCTATATCTACATGCGCGACGAATACCCGGCTGTCGTGCAGCTTCTGAAAAACGAGATCGGCAAGCTGGAAGCAGATGGCATCGTACCGCAAGGCTATGTGCATGTGCGCCGTGGCGCCGGTGCATATATCTGCGGTGAAGAGAGCGCGATGATCGAGTCCATCGAGGGCAAGCGCGGTCTGCCGCGGCACCGGCCGCCTTATGTGGCGCAGGTCGGATTGTTCGGGCGGCCGACGCTGGTGCACAATGTGGAGACTGTCTACTGGATGCCGCGGATCCTCGAGAAGGGACCGGACTGGTTCGCCTCGCAAGGCAAGGACGGCCACAAGGGACCGCGTTCCTACTCGGTGTCCGGGCGGTTGAAAAACCCCGGCGTGGTGCTGGCGCCTGCCGGCGCATCGGTCAATGAACTGATCGAGATGTGCGGCGGCATGGCCGACGGACACAGCTTCAAGGGATATTTGCCGGGCGGTGCGTCAGGCGGCATTCTGCCGGCATCGAAAGGCGATGTGCCGCTGGATTTCGGCGGTGAACTGGCTGCACTTGGATGTTTCGTGGGCTCGCATGCCGTTGTCGTTATGTCCGACAAGGATTCCATGCGCGATGCGGCCGTCAACCTGCTGAAGTTTTTCGAGGATGAATCGTGCGGTCAATGCACGCCGTGCCGGGTTGGCTGTGAAAAAGCCGTCAAGCTCATGCAGAAAGGCCCGTGGGACGAAGCCTTGCTGGGTGAACTGACCACTGCCATGGCCGATGCATCGATCTGCGGCCTGGGACAGGCGGCACCAAACCCCATTCGTACAGTCATGACGCACTTCAAGGAGGACGTTTCCTGATGTCCGGTAGCACAATCAAGTTCACACTCGACGGACGCGAAGTCGAGGCCCAGGACGGAGAATCCATCTGGCAGGTCGCCAAGCGGGAAGGCACCACCATTCCGCACCTGTGCTGGAAAGACGCGCCGGGATATCGCGCAGACGGCAATTGCCGCGCCTGCATGGTCGAGATCGAGGGTGAACGCGTTCTGGCCGCGTCATGTGTGCGCGCCCCGGCAGAAGGCATGGTCGTGAACTCGCAGAACGAGCGATCGTCAAACGCCCGTAAAATGGTGATCGAGCTTCTGATGGCCGATCAGCCGGCACGCGAAGATGCCCATGATGATCAGTCATCGTTCCTGAAATGGGCCGATGCAATGGAGGTGGACGTGTCGCGGTTTCCACGCGACACATCGCCGAAACCGGATATTTCGCATCCGGCCATGGCGGTCAATCTCGATGCCTGCATTCACTGCAATCTGTGCGTTCGCGCCTGTCGCGAAGTACAGGTCAATGACGTGATCGGCATGGCGTTCCGCGGGCCGCATGAGAAGGTCGTGTTCGACTTTGACGATCCCATGGGGGCGTCAACGTGTGTCGCGTGCGGCGAATGTGTCCAGGCATGTCCGACGGGCGCACTGATGCCGGCAACCATCGTTGATGCAAAGGGCCGTGGCAGCCGCAAGGCGGACCGCCAGGTCGAGAGTGTCTGCCCGTATTGCGGCGTCGGTTGCCAGATTACCTACAATATCCGCAAGGATGAGGAGACCGGCCAGGACCATATCGCCTTTGTTGAAGGCAAGGGTGGACCGGCCAACGAAAACAGGCTGTGCGTAAAGGGTCGTTTCGGCTTTGACTATATCTCGTCACCGGAGCGTTTGACCAAGCCGCTTATTCGCAAGCCGGGCCTGCCCAAGGGTCTGAATATCGATCCGGCAAATCCGTTGACGCATTTCCGCGAAGCGACCTGGGACGAAGCGCTTGATGTGGCCGCAAACGGTCTCAAGAGCATCCGCGATACCAAGGGTCCAAAAGCGCTGGCGGGCTTTGGCTCGGCAAAATGTTCCAACGAGGAAGCCTACCTGTTCCAGAAACTGGTTCGGGTCGGGTTCGGGTCCAACAATGTCGATCATTGCACCAGGCTGTGCCACGCCTCGTCGGTGGCGGCCCTCATGGAAACAATCGGGTCAGGTGCGGTTACCGCGCCGTTTACGGCGGTTCGCGATTCCGATGTTATCGTGGTGATCGGCGCCAATCCGACCGAGAACCACCCGGTTGCAGCAACCTACTTCAAGCAGGCGGCCCAGCGTGGTGCCGAACTGATCATTCTCGATCCGCGTGGCACGGCCATGAAACGCTATGCCAGCCACATGCTGCAGTTCAAGAACGGGGCAGATGTGTCACTGCTCAACGCCATGATGAACGTGATCGTGGAAGAAGGCCTGTATGATGAGCAATACATCCAGGCGCACGCTGAAGGCTTCGACAAGCTGAAGGACCACCTGGCTGAGTACACACCGGAAGCCATGGAGGCCATTTGCGGCATTGCGGCTGAGGAAATCCGCACCGTGGCGCGCAAATATGCCAATGCCAGTGCGGCGATTATTTTCTGGGGCATGGGGGTATCGCAACATACCCATGGCACAGACAATGCCCGCTGCCTGATTTCGCTGGCACTTATGTGCGGCCAGACGGGGCGTGCCGGTACCGGCCTGCATCCGTTGCGTGGCCAGAACAATGTGCAGGGCGCATCGGATGCCGGCATGATCCCGATGGTATTCCCGGATTATTCGGCAGTGACTGACGAGAAGAACCTCGCGAAATTCGAAAAGCTGTGGGACGCAAAACTCGATCCCGAGCCTTTACTCAAGGTGGTGGAGATCGTTCACGCCATCCATGACTGAGCAATCAAC
>CAYRLR010000475.1:0-3026 GCA_964424975.1 uncultured Anderseniella sp. | reverse complement strand
TTGAGCCCTTGGTAGGCTTGTGGAACCCCCCGATTGTGCGCAACAGCGTCGTCTTGCCGCCACCACTGGGTCCCAGCAACACGAAATACTCACCGGCTGCGATGGTCAGGTTGACATCCTTGAGCGCAACGACCGATCCATAATGCTTGGCAAGACCACGCACCTCGACGGCGGCGGGGCTATGAGTGCTGGTCTTTGAACTCATGGGAGTTTCTTTCATTTGGTTCATGTCGACATTACCGGCTCTGCCTTGGCCCTGGCTTCACGCGAAATCGTCTCGGCCCGGATAAGGGTGTAAAGGATGATGCTGCCGATCAGGGCAACTGCCACGAAGCTTACGAAACTCGACATTGCATAGGATTGCTCTGACATGCCTTCATTCAACATCTGGCTGACCAGGACTGTGGTGAAGGTATCGAACCCGCCCTTCAGCAGGCTTGTCCGGGTGTATTCGTTGAAACACAGGATTACAGTGAACAGGCTGGCACTGAAGACACCGGCGCGGATCTGCGGGAATTCGATATCCCAGAACGCACGCCACCCGTTGGCTCCGCAGGCGCGCGCGGCCTCGGTTTGCTCGTTCCGGTAGCGACCCATCGTAATCAGGATGACGATAAACGAATAGGGTATCGTGTAGATGATCAGTCCAATGAGCGCGGTCAGGAAACTCAGCCTGAACCAGCTATCCATGAAGGACACGCCAAGGATATCACCGAGCCACTGGAAGCTACCGTTCAGGTTCTTGAAGAACACCAACAGGGCTGACCCGAGGATGTCGGGCGCGACGAAAAGCGGCGCCAGCATCAGAAACACGACCAGCAGCTGGTTGCTGGTAGCCTTGTAGAACTTTGCCGCCACCAGTGCCATCGGTACAGCTATCAGCGTAGTCACGACTGCCAGGCTCATTGTCCATTTGAGCGCCTGCATCAGCAACCTGTCCGAAAACACCTGTCCGTACCATTTCCAGGTGAAGACATACTCAGCCGCGCCAAATCCGTTCAGGTTGAACGAGATGTACATGACGTAGAAAACGGGACTCATCAGCGTCACGACGATCAATAGCAGGTACGCCCATTTCGCACGGTGCGCCCAGATGTTTTCATAGTCATTCATCGTCAGACCCCATCAGTTGATCGGGGCCAGGATTTTCGTCAGATCGAAAATCCGGTGACCGATATACAGCAGTGTCATGAGGGTGGTCATCATGATCGCGCTCACGGCCATGGCGAGCGGAAAGTCAAGCGCGGCAATGGCCTGCGTCGCGATCAGGCCTGCGTTCACCGCGCCCGGGCCACCCAGTATATTGGGTAACAGCGCCACGCCGATACCATTGACGAAGATGAACACGCAGCCTGCAAAGATGCCCGGCGACGCTAGCGGCAGGATAACATCGCGAAACCGGGCAACCGGTCCTGCACCAATGTCGTCACAGACCTCGAAGATGTATTTCGGAACCGCTTCCATGGCGAGAAAACCTGCAAACACGATGAACGGCAGGAAAGACAGGACTTCACCGATAATGACACCTGTATGGGTGTACAGAAGGGCCGTGATCGGCTCGTCGATAAGGCCCAGGTTCTGCAGCGTCGAGTTGACCAGCCCATTGCGCTGCAGCACCGGGCGCAGCGCAAATATGCGGATGATCTCGGATACCATGAACGGCAGCACGAAGAGCAGAACAACCCGGTGCTGAGCGACCTGCGGCACGGATTTGCGCAGGAAGACCGCAATGGGAAACCCCAGCACAAAGCAGATCACGACAGCGATTGATGAGTAGTACATGGACCACAGAAAATTATTCAGGCGCGCTGAAAAGAAGAAATTTTCATACGCCTGGAGACTGAATCCCGGCTCCATCCAGAACTGGGTTCGTTCGAACACGCTGAACACGACGGTAAGCGCCATCGGCAGCGCGAAGAACAGCAGCATGAAGACGACCGGCAGGTAAAAAACCCAGGTCGACGCGCGCTCTTTCAGGCTCATCCGGTATAGGCCGGCGGGGGGTTCCCCGCCGGTTGCAATTTGTGTGCTGTCGGACATCGATGGTTAAGCCGCCTGAACGCGCGACCACCAGTCCTGGTAAGCGCGGGAGTTGGTCGGGAAGACATTCTGCCAGGAATTACCGGACACGGCGAGCCGGTCCTGCTTGCGTGCCAGGCGGGTCTTGATCGCTGCTTTTGCTGCGGCATCAAAGTCGGCTGGATTGGCATCGACGTACTCGACAACACCGGTCATCTGGGGGGTGAACCCGAGACCCGCGAGCGTACGTGCACCAAACCATGGCGAGAGATACAGATTGGCCAGCTTGTAGAATGCCTCTTCCATGCCGCGCTCCTTGCCGCCCCGGGTCAGCATCACGATATTGTTCCAGACCTGGTGGCCTTCTGTCATCGTGCCATAGCGGATGTCTTTCTTGCTTTTGCGACCGGCGACGATCTGGATTGGCTCCCAGCACGATGACACCAGCACCTCTTCGGAGGCCAGCAAATCTACCCCGTTCTGGAATCCGTCCCAGAACGTGCGGAACTGGCCGGCTTTCTTCTTGTCGATCAGGAACTGGCAGACGCCCTTTACTTCGGCCTCGGTCATGTCCGACGGGTTTTCAATGTCCTGCTTGCCAGATTGCTTGAGATAGATCGCCGTGTTGGTCAGCGTGGGACCAAAATCGTTCTGAAGCGCCGCGCGGCCCTTGAACTGCTCATCAAACAGCACTTCCCATGACGACAGTTCTTCGCCGATCACATCGTGGTTGAATGCCAGGGAGTCCGCATTGGAGATGTACGGGACGGCAACGACTTTGCCTTCGTACCGGATGGTGTCGGCGGCGGCACCACCTTCAAGATAACGTGGCTCGATATTAGCCCAGTTCGGAATGCGCGATACGTCAAGTTCAGCGATGGCGCCCTGGCTGGCCAGCGCATCTTCCATGCCACCGCCATTGTCGGTCATTGCATCATAAAGATAAAGCGCATTGCCGTCACCAACCACCATCTTCTGGATCGACTCGTCTGCACGGGCACTCTTGG
>CAYRLR010000474.1:0-3038 GCA_964424975.1 uncultured Anderseniella sp. | reverse complement strand
TTCTGGATCAATTCCGCTTCATCTGCATCCAGCGCAGCATCCATCAGCCCTCCAATTGACGACGAGATAACTCTCCAGCCCTCGCGGAGAACGTTTGCGCCGACAATAACGGCCATGAGTGCATCCAGAACTATCCACCCTGTGAGCATCATCAGGGCCAGACCCAGCAATACCCCAACGGATGTAACGACGTCCGTCATGATGTGTTTGCCATCAGCGGTGAGAGCCGGAGACTTCTCGGTTCTCCCGGTTGAAATCAAAAGCCATGCCCAGTAGCCGTTGATTGCAGCCGCTCCCGCACTGATCATCATCCCCAGGGCCGGCTCGACAACCTCGTGATCCGAGGCCAGTGCCGAATAGGCGCTGTAGAAGATCATCAAAGCGGCCAGAACCACAAGGACGCCTTCAATGACGGCAGAAAAATACTCCGCCTTCTGATGCCCATATTGATGATTTAGGTCGGCTGGCTTGTGGCTGATCCGTATTGCAATCCACGCGATGGTGGCTGCAATCACGTTCACGATGGATTCGAGCGCGTCCGAATAAAGAGCGACGGAACCGGTCAACCACCATGCAACGAATTTTATGCCCATTACGGCAAAGGCAACGATGATGGAATAAAAGGCCAGCCGGGAAACGTAGCGAGTATCTGTCATTCAAACTCAACTGTCGCAATTACCATTTCGCGCCACGTAATCGCAATCGTGAAGCACGTCGCGACAACCATCCTGATGCGGAGCTGCTCAGCCGCGCTGCAACATTTCGGCAGATACCGGCGTCAACTCGATTGACTCGCCACATCCGCATGCACTGGTCTGGTTCGGATTGTTGAATACAAAGCCGGCCCGCAGTGTGTCGACCTCATAGTCCATGGTGGTGCCGAACAGGAACAACACAGCCTTTGCCTCGATCAGGACCCGGGCACCGCCTTGTTCGATCACCTCGTCAAACTTGTCGGGTTCATCGACAAATTCCATGGTGTATTCCATGCCGGCGCAACCGCCGTTCTTTACACCGATACGCAAACCGCCGGTGTCTTTTCCCGAGCGGGCCATCAGGTGCTTGATCCGGTCAACGGCAGCATTCGTCAATGACATGACGATTGGCCGGGCGCGGGTATTCGACGAATTTACATCAATGGCTGTCATTGCATCTCACCACATATTCAGCGCAACACGCGCTTCATCGGACATGCGGGACGGATCCCACGGCGGGTCGAACACCAGTTGCACATCCACATCCATGACACCTTCAACCGTGCGCACGGCATCGGCCACCCAGCCAGGCATATCACCGGCCACCGGGCAGCCCGGCGCTGTGAGCGTCATGTCAACTTTCACCGAGCGATCATCTTCGACATCGATCTTGTAGATCAGACCGAGTTCAAAAACATCGACCGGAATTTCCGGATCATAAACCGTCTTGATCGCGGCGATCATGTCATCGGTCATCCGGTTCAGTTCTTCCTTCGGAATCGAAGATGTCACCGACAGGTTGCCGTGTTCTGGTTCGACCGCTTCAGAAGCGGGTACGGGTGCTGGTGCGCACGATGTGCTGGTATCTGTCATGGTTTAAAGCCTATCACATAAACATCTTGTGTGCAGATGTAAGCGCTGCTGCCAGCCGATCAACATCTGCGGTGTTATTATACATGCCGAATGACGCCCGGCAGGTCGCTGTTACGCCGAATTTCTGCAATAGCGGCATGGCGCAGTGAGTACCGGCGCGAACCGCAACACCGTGCCGGTCGATCACGGTAGATATATCGTGCGCGTGTGCACCTTCCATCGCAAACGAAATAATCGCTCCCTTGCCCGGTGAGGTGCCGAAAATCTTCAGCGAATTGATCTGCGACAGCCGCTCGTTTGCATACTCAAGCAGCGATGCCTCGTGCGCAGCGATCGCGGCCCGCCCGACATTGTCCATATAATCGAGTGCCGTGCCCAATCCAATGGCCTGAACGATGGCAGGCGTGCCTGCCTCAAACCGGTGCGGCGGATCATTGTAGGTCACGGTGTCCTCGGTCACCTCGATGATCATTTCACCGCCGCCCTGGTAAGGCGGCATTTGGGCCAGCAGTTCCTTCTTGCCGTACAGAACGCCAATCCCCGAAGGTCCGTAGGTCTTGTGACCGGTGAAGACATAGAAATCCGCATCAAGGTCCTGCACGTCCACAGGCATGTGCACAGCGGCCTGCGACCCGTCGACAAGCACCGGAATGCCGCGTTCGTGGGCAATCCTGATGATCTCCTTGACCGGCACCACGGTGCCGAATGCATTCGACATGTGGGTAATCGCCACCATTTTCGTGCGCGGCGTCAGTGTCTTGATGAAATCGTCCACATGCAATGTGCCTTCATCATCGACCGGGACCCAGCGAATGTTGGCGCCGCGGTGTTCACGATGGAAATGCCATGGCACGATGTTGGAGTGGTGTTCCAGTATGGAAATGACAATGTCATCACCCTCGCCGATGACCATACCGCCGAAACTCTGCGCAACAAGATTGATGGCGTCTGTTGCGTTGCGGGTGAAGATCACCTGGTCGCTCGACGGTGCATTGAGGAACCGGCGCGCACTTTCACGTGCATCTTCAAAAGCCTGCGTTGACGTATTCGACAAGTAGTGGAGCCCGCGATGCACGTTGGCATATTCTTCCGAATAGGCTTTCTGGATACGATCCAGCACCACCTGCGGTTTCTGCGCCGATGCCCCGTTATCGAGATAGGTCAGCGGCTTGTCGCCATAGACCGGCCTGGACAGGATCGGGAAATCCGCCCTGATCTTTTCAACATCATACCCGGTAGCAGGCCCGATCTTCTTGGCAATTTCATTCATAGGACATGAACTCCATCAGCGAGCCATCGGGATCGCGGAAATAAACACTGGTACCCGCGCCCCTTGCGCCATGGCGCTCGCAGGGGCCTTCCTCGATCGTGATGCCGTGCGCCTGCAAGTGCTCGATTGCACCGGAAATCGGTCCGTGCCAGCGAAAGCACAGGTCACTGTTGCCGGGCATCACCGGCAACCTGGCAACC
>CAYRLR010000473.1:0-3039 GCA_964424975.1 uncultured Anderseniella sp. | reverse complement strand
ACTGATGAGGTAACTGCATGATCATCGAACCATCTCAATTACTGATTTTCATGATGGCGGGGATTGCCCTCAACCTGACCCCGGGTGCCGACATGATGTACTGTCTGTCGCAAGGATTGAAGTCGGGTCCCAGGGCCGGCTTTGCTGCCAGTCTCGGTATTGCAACGGGCAGTATCATCCAAATCCTGCTGGCCGCCTTTGGTCTGGCCGCGCTGATTGCGGCCAATCCGCTGGCGTTTGAGGTGTTGCGCTGGGCTGGCGTGGCCTATCTGGTGTGGCTGGCCGTGCAGGCACTGCGAGCTCCGCTGCAGGTCGACCTGCCCGATGAGGCCAAACGCTCGCAACCGATGAAAGCCTGGCGCGACGGTGTACTGGTCAATCTGCTCAATCCGAAAGTCATCGTGTTCATACTGGCATTCCTGCCGCAGTTCGTGGATCCGGGGCGTGGCTCCACCGTGCTGCAGTTCCTCCTGCTGGGCCTGGTTCTCAACATAACCGGCACCGCGGTAAACGGTTTCGTCGGTATAGGGGCCGGTTCGGTGCGTGGGTTGCTGTCCGCAAACAAATGGATAGCTGGTGCGCTTGGTTATGTGTCGTCCGCGGTATTTCTCGGATTGGCGGCAAAACTGGCATTCGACCGGCGTTGAACCTGGCCGGTTGACTAACTTGTCCTGGGCGGTGCCAGTGACTGGCGCTCGACAATGCGGGTTTCCAGTTCAACGCGGACCGTTTCTGCAGCATCCCTTACCAGGGCACACAGTGCCTCGCCTGCAAGTTGCCCCATTTGCCGATGCGGAACATGAACTGTTGTCAGCGCGGGGCTGATGACCGTGGCCAGTTCGATGTCGTCGAAGCCGGTGATTGACACGTCGCCGGGGACGTCAAGACCCGCAGCCTGGGCAGCCTGGACGGCTCCGACCGCCAGTACGTCATTGCCGCAGATCACCAGCGAGGGCAGGGTGCCGGCGTTCATGATCCTGTTGAACGCATCGCGGCCATTTTGAATGGAATAGTCGGTTTCGATAATCGGCATGGAGGCTATAACAAGTCCTGCGTTTATAATGGCCTGTTGGGCACCCAGGACCCGGTCGCGGGCCCGGTCATTGGTTCTGGTCGGTGCTGAAATAAAGGCAAATGACCGGTGGCCCATGCTAATCGCCTTTTCAACCAGTTTTTCGGATGCTGCGCGATTGTCAAATCCCACATAGGACTGGGCCTGGTTGCGGGAGGATGCCCAGGCAATGACGGTGGGTATGTTGCGTTCAAAGAGAAAATCATAGATTTCCTGGCTTCTGTCAGTTCCGATGAGCAACAATCCATCTGCCCCGCGCGAAACCATGGTGCGGATCAGTTTTGCTTCCAGTTCCGGGTCGTAGGCAGAACTTGCGACAAGCATTGTGGCATTCTTCTCGACAAGGGCGCGTTGAAACGCCTCGATGCCGCGCGCAAAAATGGCGTTTTCCATTGTGGGAATGATTGCACCGAAAATACCGGTGCGGTTTGCAGCGATTGCCCGGGCACCGAAGTTGGGTGAATAGTTGAGCTCGTTGACCGCCTGCATGACGCGCTGCTGCGTCTTTTCCGATACCTTGCCGGGTTCGTTCAGGCAGCGCGAAACCGTGGCCGTAGAGACACCGGCGGCGCTGGCGACGTCTTCAAGTGTTGGCAGGTTGCGGCCCCTGGACATCATATTCCGTCATCCAGTTATCGGTTGGTTGCTCGTCTCAAAATCAGGCGTCTGGTCCAGTAAAAATTCTGAACTGGTTGATGTAATAGCTTGCATCGGGCAAAATGCAAGCTATTACATGTGGTGTCTGCTAATTCCGGATGAGGAGTTGGATGTGAATTTGGCGTTGATCGTCGTGTCTTTGATGGTGCTTGCCGCGCTGTGTGTGGTTGGCGTATCCATGTCGGGTATAACCGGGGAACCAATCGTCAGGATCGCAGCAAGATCGTCGCTCGTCCTTGTCCCCGTGCTGGTTGTTTTGTTTCTCTTATAGTGATGTCCGGCAGTGCGCTGACGCTACAAGTTTACAAGGAGATTGTGTCCCATGTCCCGCAACTATCTGAAAAAAGCCGAGTTGACATCCGCCAGTGGTGCCGACGATGTGCGTGATACCGTGCAGTCGATCCTGAACGACATTGAAACGCGCGGCGATACCGCGGCGCTGGAATATGCGGCAAAGTTTGATCGCTATGAGGGCAATATCAAACTCACGCCTGCAGAGATCGAAGCGGCTGCAGCCCTGGTTCCCGAGAAACTGAAGCAAGACATCCAGTTTGCCCACGACAATGTGCGCCGGTTTGCTGAAGCGCAAAAAGCCACCATGCAGGATATCGAGGTTGAGGTCGTTCCCGGCCTGATTGCGGGCCAGAAAAGCATTCCCGTACGTACTGCCGGTTGTTATATCCCCGGCGGGCGCTACAGCCACATCGCATCGGCGATCATGACAGTGACAACCGCCAGCGTTGCCGGGTGCGAGAACATCATCGCCTGTTCGCCGCCTCGTCCCGGCGTCGGCATCGCGCCAGCCATCATCTATGCCGCCCATATCTGTGGCGCAGATGAAATTCTGGCCCTGGGCGGCGTTCAGGGCGTGGCCGCAATGGCCTTTGGCCTGTTTGGCCTGCCCAAGGCGGACATCCTTGTGGGTCCCGGCAACCAGTTCGTGGCAGAAGCCAAGCGAATCCTGTTTGGCCGCGTCGGCATCGACATGTTTGCCGGCCCGACCGACAGTCTCATTCTCGCCGACAAGACAGCAGATGCCGACATCGTTGCAGCCGACCTGGTTGGCCAGGCAGAACATGGCTACAACTCACCGGTCTGGCTGGTGACGGATGACGCGGCGCTGGCCGAGCGCGTCATCGACCTGGTGCCGGGGCTTATCGCCGACCTGCCGGAACTCAACAGCAAGAATGCCGAAGCCGCCTGGCGCGATTATGCCGAGGTGATCGTATGTGATACGCGCGAGGAGATGGCTGCAACATCGGACGACTATGCGCCGGAACATCTTACGGTGCAGGCTGAAGACCTCGACT
>CAYRLR010000472.1:0-3040 GCA_964424975.1 uncultured Anderseniella sp. | reverse complement strand
AATTCCAAGGTGTCGTGGACTCAGGTCGAGACCGGCTCTGCGGTTACCTGGAAGTATCCGAGTTGCATCCTGCGCGGCGACAATTCGGTGGGCGAGTTCTATTCCATCGCCATTTCCAATGGCTACCAGCAGGTGGACTCCGGCACCAAGATGATCCATCTCGGCAAGAACACGTCGAGCCGCATCATTTCTAAGGGTATCGCGGCAGGTCATTCCGACAACACCTATCGTGGCCTGGTGACCACACATCGCAAGGCAAAGGGTGCGCGTAACTTCACCCAGTGTGATTCTCTGCTGATCGGTGACAAGTGTGGCGCTCACACCGTGCCGTACATTGAATCAAAAACCCGCACCGCGACATTTGAACATGAAGCAACCACGTCGAAGATATCCGACGACATGATGTTCTACTGCCGCTCGCGCGGGCTCGACGAAGAAGAAGCCGTCGCACTGGTGGTCAACGGCTTCGTGCGCGATGTGCTGCAGCAGTTGCCGATGGAGTTCATGGCCGAAACGCAGAAGCTGATCGGCATTTCCCTTGAAGGCAGTGTGGGGTAGTCCGGACCATGTTTGACCGTCTGTTTCAGTCCCGGTTTGGAAGCCTTGAACAGTTTACCGCGAAGGCACGCAAGATATTCCTCCTGACGTTGCCGTTCGGGCTGCTGTTCTGGGCATTCGATATCGGTATTGGCGGAACCAGCGAAGGCGGCCGTGCATGGCTGAACATCCCGATGATTATCGGGGGCGTTGGGTTTGTCGCCTGGGCAGTCGGCGGTTTGATGATGATGATTAGAAAAGTCTGAAAGAACAGGAAATACGAAAATGCTAGAAATCAAGAACCTGCACGTGAGCCTCGAGGACGAGGACAAGCAGATTATCAAGGGTCTCGACCTGACCATCAATGCAGGCGAAGTGAATGCCATCATGGGGCCGAACGGCTCCGGCAAGTCTACATTGTCCTACGTACTGGCAGGGCGCCCCGGATACGTGGTGACCGATGGTTCGATTACCTACAAGGGCCAGGATCTGCTGGCGATGGAAATCGACGAACGCGCTGCGGCCGGTGTGTTTCTGGCGTTCCAGTATCCGATCGAAATTCCCGGCGTTGCCACCATGCAGTTCCTGAAGGTGGCACTGAATTCACAGCGCAAGGCGCGCGGTGAGGGCGAAATGACCACGCCTGATTTCATGCGCCTGGTGCGGGACAAGGCAGCCAAGCTGAATGTCACGACGGACATGCTCAAGCGCCCGGTCAATGTCGGCTTTTCCGGCGGTGAAAAGAAGCGCGCTGAGATCCTGCAGATGGCGGTGCTCGAGCCAAGCCTGTGTGTGCTGGATGAAACCGATTCCGGTCTGGACATTGACGCCTTGCGTCTGGTCGCCGAGGGCGTAAATGCACTGCGGTCTCCTGAACGCGCGATGCTGGTCATCACCCACTACCAGCGTCTGCTTGACTACATTGTGCCTGACAAGGTGCATGTCATGTCCGACGGCAGGATTGTGAAGTCGGGCGGCAAGGAACTGGCGCTTGAACTGGAGAAGGACGGTTACGCGGCCTATGCAGCGTAAGACGGGATAGAATCGATGACAGTTACCTTGATGAAAACACCGGCAGAAACCGCCTACACGGAAGCCTTCAATCCGCAAGGTGCGTTGGCTGATGTGCGCAAGTCTGCCTTTGCACAATTTGCCGAAACCGGCCTGCCGCACAGGCGTATGGAAGACTGGAAGTGGACGGATCTGCGCCAGTTGATGTCGCGGGCACTGCCGCCGGTATCAGGCACGACAGCGTCTGCCGACACCATTGACGCACTGATAGCCGGCTCGCCGTTCGGCGATGTGGCGCGCGCGCGGCTGGTGTTTGTGGACGGGTCCTATGATGAGCCACGTTCATCCCTGCCTGCGACCGGCGATGTCGAGTTCGCCAGCCTCGGATCAGAGGTTTTGCCAGTCTGGGTATCGGACAAGCTCGTCGCGGGATCAACCGACCCGATTGCAGCGCTCAATCTTGCCTATATGAGTGATGGCGCAGGCCTCAGGTTCAAGGCCGGGTCCAGCATGGACGCACCAATCGAGTTGTTGTTCGTAACCACGGCTGGACAGACCGCGACCTACACGACCCGCAATGTTGTCGTGCTGGAGCAAGGCGCGTCTGCAACCCTGATTGAAACCCATATTGGTGGAACAGGCGAATACCTGCATAATTCCGTCACGCAGCTGCATGTCGGCGAAAATGCCCGGCTGGATCGTGTGAAGGTTCAGGAGGAAGGTCTTGAAGCGATTCATCTTTCCAACACCGACATTCACCTGGCCGGCAAGGCCTGTTTGAAAGATTTTACCCTGACCATTGGTGGACACGCCACCCGCCAGCAGGGCTTTGTTACCTTTGAAGGCGAGCACACCGAGAGTTATGTATCCGGCGCGTTCCTGCTGACCGGCAAGCAGCACAATGATACCAGGCTGGTGATCGACCATGCCGTGCCCAATTGCATGTCGCGTGAATTGTTCAAGTGCGTGATGGATCAGGCCGCGCGTGGCATTTTTCAGGGCAAGGCGATCGTTCGCCGTGATGCCCAGAAAACCGACGGCAACCAGTCATCACACGCCTTGCTGTTGTCGGACGAATCCGAGTTCGACGCCAAGCCCGAACTGGAAATCTACGCCGATGATGTGGTCTGCGGCCATGGCGCGACGTCGGGTGATCTGGACGACAACCAGTTGTTCTATCTGCGCGCGCGCGGTATTCCTGAAACCGAAGCCAAATCCATGTTGATCGGCGCCTTTGCCGCAGAAGCATTCGACGATGTTGAAAGCGATGCGATCCGCGGTGTGTTAAGCGGGCTGGCCGAAGGCTGGCTGGCACGCCGCAAGGCGGGGTGAGGCAAGTGTCATGACCCGCATCAGCCTCGATCATTGTGTCATCCACGTCTCCGACTGGGAGAAGGCGAGGGCGTTCTATGTGGATGTCATGGGAGCCGAAGCCATTGAGTTTGGCAAAGGCTACCAGTTTCGCTGGGGTGAGCAGCAACTGAATATTCAT
>CAYRLR010000471.1:1640-3041 GCA_964424975.1 uncultured Anderseniella sp. | reverse complement strand
GGCTCTTCCCGAAAAGGAACGTCAGGCTCAACCCATCCGGGTCTTGATTCATGGTGGCACATATTTTCTTGATGCACCCCTGGTTTTTACGCCTGAGGATTCCGGCACCCCCGGGGCTCCAATCATCTATCAGGCCGCTCCAGGTGAACGCCCCCGCATCAGTGGTGGACGACTGCTGACCGGGTGGCAGGAGAGCATGGAAAATAATCGACGCTTGTGGACGGTGCAGCTGCCAGAGGTGCAGGCGGGCCGATGGACTTTCACCCAACTTTTTGTGGACGGGCGCCGTTGCCCCCGTGCCCGGTTGCCGGAAACTGGATTTTATCTACTAACCAATGTCAAGTCCGGCGCTGATACCCGCACGGGTTCATTCCATCCTGGCGATCTTCAGGCTTGGCATAACATGGAGGATGTCGAGGTCATTGCGCCGCATTACTGGTTGGATTCCCATTTGCGGATCGAAAGTTTGGACACAGCAAACGACCGCGTGACGTTTACCACGCCCGGCGCTAGGCCACTTGATGACGAATTGCGCCGCGGCGCCTGCCGATACTGGATGGAAAATGTTCGCGAAGGAATGCTTACTCCCGGACAGTGGTATCTGGATCAGCGTACCGGTGTAATCAGTTATCTACCTCTTGCCCATGAGCAGCTCGACCAAGTCGAGATGATCGCGCCCTGTCTCGACCAGCTTGTTTGCCTGGAAGGCACGGGGGATCCCGAGGTTATGCCGGCATTCTCCAATCCGGGTTGGCCGCGGGTGACCATCGATGTGCCACCCTCGCGACCTGATATCCTGGAATCCCTCGAAAAAGTCTCGACTCAGGCCGTTCACGATCTACACTTTGTCGGCCTCGATTTTGCCCATATGGAATGGGACTATCCAACCGGAAATCCAGGGGATGCACAGGCTGCGTTTACCGTTCCAGGTGCCATTTGTATGCGCCATGCGCATCATTGCAGTCTGCGCCTGAACCGTATCGGGCGAATCGCCGGCTATGCCGTCGAGATTGACTATGGCTGCCATCATCTCGCGGTCGTTGCCAATCAATTGGACGACCTCGGTGCCGGCGGCATCAAGCTCGGGCATGGCAGCCATTTCAGCCATGTTGCCGATAACAGCATCAGGCATGGCGGCCGACGGTTCCCTAGCGCCATCGGCATCTGGATCGGTCACAGTGGCGACAACACCGTGGTGCATAATCTGGTTTATGACTTTTTCTATACGGCAATTTCCGTTGGCTGGATCTGGGGTTATCGGCCCAGCCTGGCCAGACGCAACTGCATCGAATACAACCATCTTTACCAGATCGGCCAAAAACTGCTCAGTGACATGGGTGGGGTGTACAGCCTGGGGGTATCCCCAGGCACCACGGTCTCGCACAATCTCATCCACGATGT
>CAYRLR010000471.1:0-1630 GCA_964424975.1 uncultured Anderseniella sp. | reverse complement strand
CTTTACCCGGATGAGGGCACCTCGTTCGTCCATTATGATGGCAATGTCGTTTATAATGCCGACAGTGGCAATATTCACATGAATTATGGGCGCGATGACCTTTTTAGAAACAATATTCTTGTGAATGGACGGGATGTTCAAGTAGCCTGGGGGACACCCAAGCATTTTCGCCCTTTACGCTTGGAAAACAATGTCATCCAATGGCATGAAGGCGCCCCTGTGGTGGGCAACTGGTTTGCCGGTATGCCGTTGGCCGAGTTCTCAGGCAATGTTTACTGGCATGAAGCCGGTCACGAGCCGGACTTTACCGGCCACTCCTGGGCACAGTGGCAGGCGCGGGGCTTCGACCCCGACGGCATCATAGCGGACCCGCTATTGGTTGACTCTGAAGATGGCTGTCCTGCGTTACGAGCCGATTCACCGGCTGTCACCCGCGGCTTCCAGCCCATTGATACCAAATTGATGGGCCCACGTCTCGACGTGCAGGCATCCGGCAATGCCCCGGCGCCAGCCGCCGCCTGCGGTCCACTCGTCTGGACTTCGATCGAAAGTTCGGAACCGTTGCCCGAAGGTGCCCTCTACGAAGACCGTTACATCCAGTATCCCGAATCAACTCCCTGTAATTTTGTCATGCATGCGGTTTTTGAGAACGCTGGTGATACGTCCTTTCAGGGATGCGTCAATTTCAGTGTCAGCCCGGCTGAGGCGGTCGAGGGGCTGGCCAGTGTCTGCATGGAACTGGATTTACCGCCCGGGGCGCGGGCCACGCTTCCGTTACCGCTTGCTGTCCGTGATGGCGCTGACGAAATTGTCTTGCGTACCTCCAGCGACAGCACCGGTTTTGAAAGCAGCGTTTTGGGCTTAGGATTTCGTCCAGCAATTCGCATACCGCGTTTGCCGGCAGGGATGGCAGCCCGTGATTATCCTGCGGCCCTGTCTCAGGCGCCGATTATGCCTGTTGACTATGGCTGTCTGCATCTTGGCAGTATCCGTATTGGGTTAAGCGGCGAAGCAATGGCTTTTTATGCCGAAGTCAATGACAGTCAGATTGAACGTCTCGACCCGATCTACAAAGGCTCGATGATTGACCTGTTCGGTCTCGGTTCATCTAGTGCGGATAATGCCGGACAGGTAGCCAATGCCCTCGGCCAGGTTTTCCTGGGACCGGACGGCAGCGGTCGGCCTGCGGTGCTGGCCACCACTGGCATGGAACCAGTCCCGGGTGGCGACCTGTTCTTTGAACTTACCGCTACGGGTTACCGTGTGGCGGCGCGCATTCCTCTCGAGACCCTGAAAATCTCCATCAGCAATGGTGAGTTCGGCTTCAAGGCGGCGATTTATTCGCATGCGTCTAGTGCCACCGGCATCTTACGGGCGCACCTGTTCAATGAACGTCAGCGAACGGATCCCCACGCTTATGGTCGCATGATCATTACGGACTGAGTGATGTGGTCAGGCTAAAAAGAAAAATTTTTACACTTGCATTTTTTTAAGAGTTAAGCTAATATGCTTTCTATATAGATTAGGTTTAGGTAAAACCACTCAAGAATTTGTACACGGCGGGCGGGTTCTTGATTTGTTGAATTATACGCCGTGAACGTTTATCAATAGGGATATTTTATTATGCGTA
>CAYRLR010000470.1:0-3044 GCA_964424975.1 uncultured Anderseniella sp. | reverse complement strand
TAAGCCGGTTGCCTTGGGAAGTCCGCATTTGCTTTTGTCTCTCATTTCACTCAGTAATGCCGGAATCGACGCAAATGCCGTGCCAACCATGTTTTTGCGGAATTTTTCCGCTGTTTTCCGCCAATATCGCAAACGACAGGCGGCATCGCAAACTTGACCGAACGTCCCATTTTGACTCAGAGACAGGATGAAATTCCCCTTTTGACTCAGCAATGAGACCAAATCGCCTTTGTGAACAACATGATAGCCTGAGCAAGATCACCGCCAAGCATACTTACCCTCATTCTGGTGACCGGACTTTCAACACTTTAGTTAAACTTGTTCATTCCGGCATTGTGGAGAATCGCCGACACGGACCGGGCTGACTGCAGCACAGCCCTGTCTTCGACCGGCGTGTCTGGCCGGCGCCATGGCGAGAGATGAAAACGGCACCACGACAAGGGTGCCAAATTCTCCGGCTTAAACGGATTGCCCTGACCGGATTTTCGCGGCAAACGGGCGCCAACCGGCCGCCAGGAGTATGCCGCCGGTGGCCAGAAACAGCCCGGCCCAGGCAAACAGGCTTGGCCATTCTCCCAGGACAGGAATGGCCAACAGGGCAGCCATGCCCGGCACCATCGCCATGGTCGCAGCGGTTGCCGATGTGCCGATGGATCGTACCGCCGTGGTAAACAGCAACACGGCCACCACGCTGGGGCCAAGCCCCTGGAACGCCCCCTGCAGGATGATCTCCGACCAGGGTGCCTGGTGCACTGCTGTAGGCAGAAACGCCAGATACAGCGGGCCGAACCATGCCAGATTGACCGTTGGAATGCACACCATTGCCTGCATTGGAGTGAGCTGCCAGGCCTTGGTGCCAATCATGTTGACGGCGACAAACACCGCCGAGCCCACGAACATCAGATGGCCGATCCACGCATCAGGCGCAACACCGACCGTTTCCCGGTCCCAGCCGATCAGGCCACACCCGAGCAAAATCACCGCCATGCCGGCAATCTTCCAGCGATCAGGCCGGTCCTTCAACCAGATCCAGCCCAGGATGGCAGCAATAACCGGCAAGGTGCCGTTTATCATGATACCGGCATGCGACGCCGGTGCGAACCGGAAGCCACCAAATGCCAGCAGCAAATAGGGAACACCCTGGCCGCACGAAATCACGAATATCTGCCACCAACGCAAGTTTCGCGGCCAGTAGCGCCAGACGAAAGGGGCCACCGCCACACAGGCAACGACGAACCGCAGTGCCACCATGTCATATATGGTCAGCGTCTGTACGACACCGAGCCTGGATATCACGACCCAGCTTGACCAGATGACGACAACGCCCAGGGCAGCGAGCCATCCGGTCAGGGGGCGGGAAATATCCGGCATGGTGGTGGATTTCCTGAGAAAAGATGCCGACTGAGGTCTGGCAACGGCATCGCGCGGAGCGGTTTCAATGAGCCGGGAAGGCTATCTTGGGTTCAGCCTTCACCTAACACATCCACAACGATCAGGTTCATGACTTTTTGAGCTAGCATCCATGCGCCAGCGCGCAGGCATCGGCATCTGCGCTGCAATCGGCCAGCAACCCGGCATCACCGGCCGCAATCGCATCACATTCTGTCTTGTATGCCAGGCAGTCAGCTACATCGGGCGTTGCCGGGCACGCCGGCAGTTGCATTTTTCCGATGCAGGTGGAGAAGTCTGCATAGCAGACAGATCGCCATGTCGCATCGCCAAAAGACTGGCGCGCGCAGCTTGCATACTCCCACCAGCATGCCTGCGCATCATCTCCATCCTGGGCGCGGGCAATCCCCGTCCCGATCATCCCGAACCCGATCAGGACAATTGCCCATTTGCAGATTTTCCCCATGTGCCCTCCTGTCAACCGCCGACAGACTAGATCATTTTCGGCTTGAATAGAAATACTTGACTGGCTTTTGAGGTTCGCTGGCAAGGCGCGGTTCCGCAGCATCATGCCGCGGTGACAGATGCGAGATGAGAAAACAATGAAATCCGGCTCGCGGAGGCGGCCAACACGCACTTTGCATTTGTCCAATTGCCAATGGTTTGACACAGTGACCTGATGAAGATCAAGGCGTTCGGCGTACTCATTTTTGTTTTCAATGTCCGGCTTATGGTGAAGTTTCTTGTTGCGCGCCGCAAGTTTCCGAGCCTGGCAGTACCGATCACGATCGACGACAAGTATTTGTGGCGCAAGATATTCGACCACAACCCGTTGTTTGTGACCCTCAGCGACAAGCTGCTGACCAAGAAGTATCTTGCCAAGCATTATCCAGCCGTGGGTTTTGCCAAGGTCTTGTGGCGCGGCAACGATATCATGACAGCACCACAGGACTTGCTGACATCAGCGGGTTTTCTGAAGGCAAACCATGCATCGGGCTTCAACATCAGACTGGGCAGCTCGCCTCCCGACATGCAACAGCTGCAACGGCAAACCCGCAAGTGGCTGCAAACCCGCTGGGAAAAATATCATGGCGAGTGGGGGTATGGGGGTGTTCATCCGCAATTGTTCATTGAAGAAGACCTGAACACGGGCGCCACGGCGACGCTTACCGATTTCACCGTTTACGTGTTCGGACAGGAGATTTCTCATTTCGTTGCGATGCATGGCCACAAGAGCGAATTTATACAGGTTGCGAGATTTGACGGCCGGGGCAAACGGATGACCAGACCGCTGGTGGGCGAAAGCAGCGTATTGCCGCCGGACGGCACCGGCCGCACCGTAACCTGCTCTGTCCTGCCTGAAGATTATGTCTTGCCTGCCGGCACGGATGCCATGCTGGAAACAGCCCGCAGGATTGCTGCGGGGCACGATCACCTGAGGGTCGACTTCCTCTCGAACGGCACCGGGTTTTTCCTGACCGAAATCACTCTCTACCCGATGGGCGGGTATATTCTCTATGAGGAAGAAGATCTGCTGCGGCTGATGACCAGTTGCTGGGATCTGCGAGGAAGCTGGTTTCTGAATACCCGGCAAACAGGATGGCGGGGGCGCTACGCACGGTGGTTGCAACGGCAACTGGAACCGCATGCGGTAA
>CAYRLR010000469.1:0-3048 GCA_964424975.1 uncultured Anderseniella sp. | reverse complement strand
CACCCTGTCATCCAATGTGTTCCGCTGGTGGAAGACCGCTGACGGCGACTTCGAGATTGAAAAGGTCATCGACATTCCGACCATCGATGTCGATGGTTTCCCGGTGCCGATGCCGTCGCTGATCACCGACATCCTGATCTCGATGGACGACAGGTATCTCTACTTTGCCAACTGGCTGCACGGCGATCTGCGCCAGTACGACATCACCGACCGGGCCAACCCGAAGATGACCGGACAGGTGTGGATCGGCGGCATGCTGGGCAAGGCACCGGAAGTCAACGGCGTCACGGTCCAGGGTGCACCCCAGATGATCCAGTTGTCGCTTGACGGCAAACGCCTCTATGTCACCACGTCGCTGTTTTCTTCCTGGGACAACCAGTTCTATCCCGGCATGAAGGACCAGGGCGCGCAGATGTACATGGTCGATTGCGATACGCAGAACGGCGGCATGTCGATCAACCCGGACTTCGTGGTAGACTTCGGCAAAGAGCCAAACGGGCCGTCGCGCTGTCATGAAATGCGCTATCCAGGCGGTGATGTCACATCCGACATCTGGATGTGAGCGCCATGTGTTGTTGCATTCCACCGGTCGCTGCTCGAAACCTGCCCGAGCAATTACCGACATTTTACTGGTTGCGTCGCGTGTTGAGCTATTTTCGCAAACCATGACGGCCAGTTCCAGACACAAGGTCACGGTCGCCAATCGCGGCGGCCGTGAGTTGTTTGTTGGTGAGGACGAAAACATCGCCGATGCATGCGAGGCAGCCGGGATAGCCGTGCCGATCGCCTGTCGCTATGGCGGCTGCATCACCTGTGCAGGCCGGCTGGTGTCTGGCAGCGTGCGCCAGCCAAAGGGAACCGCTCTGAACAAGCGCCAGTCGCAAGACGGCTACATACTGATGTGCGTGGCGCAACCGAAACAAGATTGCGTGATCGAGGTTGGCGTGGAAACCCACGACCGCCTGTATCGCAACCCGTTTCTCGGACCGGCGAAATAGCTATTCAATACCGGCTTCTGCCTTGATAGCCGCGATATAGGCTTCACGCATCTTGCGCGCCATCGGACCCGGCTGACCGCCGCCGATCCTGGTGTCGTCGATCTGGACGATCGGCATGACCAGCGTGGTTGCCGAGGACAGGAAGGCTTCATCAGCTGCCAGCGCTTCTGCCACGGTGAACAGCCGCTCTTCGAGCTTTACATTGTGTTCGGCACACAGTTGCAGCAGCACCTTGCGGCGAATGCCCGGCAGGATCGAGTTGGACAGCGGCCGGGTGATGATGGTGTCGTCCTTAACGATATAGGCGGTTGACGAAGTGCCCTCGGTGACGAAGCCGTCTTCAACCATCCAGCCTTCAAAGCCGCCTTTTTCGACCGCCTCCTGCTTGGCCATGACCTGGCCCAGCAAGGCGACAGACTTGATATCGCGGCGCTTCCAGCGAATGTCCTCCACGGTGACCACCTTGACGCCGGTGGTCGCGCTCGGATTGTCGATCAGCGCCTTCTTCATGGTGAAGGCGGCCACGGTGGGTTTAACCCCCTTGGGGAATGCGAAATCACGATCCGCAACGCCGCGGGTAATCTGTGAATAGACGCCGCCTTCGTCGATGCCGTTCAACTCGATGAGTTTTTCGTGCATGGCAAGATAGTCTGCCTCGCTCATCGGCATGTCGATGCGCAGTTCGCCCAGGGACCGTTTCAGGCGATCGAGAAACGGCGCCTTGTCCACCATCTTGCCGCCAATGACCGGCACGACCTCATAGATGCCGTCACCGAACACAAACCCGCGGTCGAAGATCGACACCTTTGCCTGATCTTCGGGAACATATTCACCATTTACAAAAACCGTACGGGCCATGCTTGCGCCTCTTTCAAAGTGTTTGAACGTCTTGACTTCATTTACACCTGACACGATGTGCCACAAGATGCCAGAATACGACAAGTCATATCACCAGACAGGCCTCGACCTGCAATATGATGGCGAGCGCTATCATCTGCCGACCCACAATGTCGCCGCCAGCGCCGGCGATTTGGTGAAGTGGCAAACCAGCGGCAGCAAACAGAAGTGGCCTGAATGGGTCGACAACGAGGCCCACCCTCACCCGCCGCAACGGGTAAACGGTGACGACCTGTCGGTCACCTGGATCGGACATGCCACGGTCCTGATCCAGACCGGCGGCGTGAATATCCTGACTGATCCGTTTTTCTCGATGCGGGCAAGCCCGTTTCAGTTTGCCGGGCCGAAACGGGTACGAAACCCCGGTGTCGCGCTGGAGGATATGCCGCCGGTTGACCTGATCCTGCTCAGCCACAATCATTACGATCACATGGACCTGCCGGCACTGCGCAAGCTGGTCAAGCACCATGGCGCCCCGATCGTCACGCCCTACGGCAATGCGCGCATCGTCAAACGCTCGGCAAGACGCGCCAGCCTGATCGAGCGGGGCTGGCATGAACCCTATGAACATTCACCAGGTGTGGTGATTACCCCGACACCGGCCCTGCACTGGTCCAAACGCACGTTCCTGGATCGCAACAAGGCGCTCTGGTCGGCATTTATGATCTCGGTCGGCAACCGCCGGATATACTTCGGTGCCGATAGCGGCTTTGGTACAGGTGAGCACTTCACCCGGACCAGGGACCTGCATGGCGCTCCGGACCTGGCCCTGTTGCCGATCGGTGCCTATGAACCGCGCTGGTTCATGAAGGCGCAGCACATCAACCCGGATGAAGCCGCCCAGGCCCACAAGTTGCTCGGTGCGACGGCCTCCCTGGCGATTCATCATGCAACCATACAACTGACCGACGAGGCAATTGATGCACCCGCGCAAGCATTGCAGGCTGCCAGGCTCAGGCATGACATACCGGACCATGAATTCCGCGCAATTCCAGTAGGCAAAACATGGGCGCTGGACGGTCTCGCCAAGGCTTGTGGCGCGTGATAGTCATAAGGGTCAGAACTCATTAATCTTATGCAATTCTGTTTGAAAGAAACCATTCGAATGATGATGAAAAAGCGCAAGACAAGGCTTCGTGCCTTTTCGAGCATT
>CAYRLR010000468.1:0-3049 GCA_964424975.1 uncultured Anderseniella sp. | reverse complement strand
ATGATCTCGGACGCAATGAACATCAGCATGCCATAACGCAGGTGAAGCTGCACAACCGGCGTGTGATCCCCCTTGTTGCTCTCCTTGATGACGTCGCGCCACCACATGAACATGGTGTACAAGACGATGGCGAAGCCCAGCAGTGCACCCGCCGAGACACTCCAGGTCTGGCCATTGTGCATCCAGTAGACAGCCCCCATTGCGAGTATCAACGCGCCAATGGAACCGACAACCGGCCAAGGGCTGGGGTCAACCAGATGATAGTCGTGATTTTTAGCGTGGCTGTCTGCCATTGCCCTTTTCTCCCGCTCAAACTGTCCTGCCAATATGCGTATTGGCATCGGACAAAGTCAATTAATTCACTGTTTTGTCACTTCGAGGCTGCGGTGCCGATGAGGTCTTCACCGGCTCTTCGTCCACGGCATAGAAGGTATATGAAAGCGTAATCGTGTTCACCAGTTTCATGTCCGGATCATTCACGATATCCGGGTCCACGAAATAACTCACCGGCATGTCGACCGGCTCGCCTGGCTGCAATGTCTGTTCGGTGAAGCAGAAGCAGTCAATCTTTGAAAAATAGGCTCCCGCTGCAAGCGGTGTCACATTGAACGTGGCCGTGCCGGTGACCGGTCGACTGCCATTGTTGACGGCCCTGTAGAAGGCAAGCGTCTGTTCACCGATGCGGATGGTCTGGCTATGCTGGCTGGGGACAAACGACCAGTTGAGCGATGAATTCACATTGGCATCAAAGGCAACGGTGATTTTGCGATCAAGCACGGTGTGCGGCGATGCTTCGGCACGCTGCGTGGTGCCGCCAAACCCTGTGACCTGGCAGAAAACCCGGTACAGCGGAACAGCGGCATATGCCACACCTACCATGCCCACGGCCACGCAGCCGGCCATGATGGCGACCCGTAAATTGGATTTTTCCGGAAGCTGCTTCTGAACCATGTCAGCCTCCCGCCTGCATGCCGATATTCGAACTCAGCCGAACCATGGTCGTGACGAAAAACAGGATAACCAGGGCCACCAGTGACCAGGCAATCACAATCGAGCGCTTGCGCTGGCGCGCGCGCTCTTCGGCAGTGGGGGTATGTGTCTGCATGTCTTCAGCCATCTGTCAGATCAGCCCCGCGAGGTTGACTGCCCGGTCGGCGAGCAGGGAAACAAACATGGCAAACAGATAAATGATCGAATAGCTGAACAGTTTCTTTGGCGCGCGCTCGGCTTTCTCGCCTTCACGCAGCGAATATACTGCCCATGCATGCCAGATGAACTTGGCCGTCAGCACCAAGGCGGCCACACCGTAGACCCAGCCGGCGATGCCGGCAATCATCGGCAGCGCTGCAACAGGGGCCATGGCCAGCGAATACCACCAGATTTGGCGCCGGGTCGCATCAACGCCGGCCACGTTCGGCAACATCGGCACACCGGCTGTCTCGTAATCACCAAACCGGAACAGCGCCAGCGCCCAGAAGTGCGGCGGGGTCCACATGAATATGATCAGGAACAGCGATACGCTTGCCAGGTCGACAGATCCTGTCACAGCAGACCACGCCACCATTGGAGGAAACGCACCTGCTGCACCGCCAATGACAATGTTCTGCGGCGTCGAGCGCTTGAGGAACATGGTGTAAATCACGGCATAGAAGAAAATCGTGAACGCCAGAAACGCTGCAGAGACCCAGTTGACAGCAAGCCCCAGCAAGACCACCGATCCGACCGCAAGTGCCGTTCCGAATATATAGGCTTCGCCCGGTTCAATGGCACCGCGCGGGATCGGGCGCTTTGCAGTGCGGCTCATCTGAATATCAATGTCTGCATCATAGGCCATGTTCAGCGCCCCGGATGCACCTGCCCCGACCGCTATGCACAAAATCGCAACGAACGCCGTCCACGGGTGAATATCACCCGGTGCCAGCAGCAGTCCGCAAATGGCGGTAAAAACAACCAGCGACATGACACGAGGCTTGAGCAGCGCCCAGAAATCCTCGACAGCACCATTGCCGCCGAGCCCGAAGGGGGCGGCGTCTTGGCCTTGCTGCAACAGATCTGTGCGAATGTCGGTCATCTTGTATCTCAAAATTTGCCGGCTGCGGGAGCCGGTTGCGGACCCGGCCCGCGCCAAAAAGGCAACGGACCGGGTGTCTGGTTCTTTCCTAGCGGATAACCGGCAGGGTCGAGAACTGGTGGAACGGCGGAGGTGACGACAGTGTCCACTCCAGCGTAGTTGCTGACTCGCCCCACGGATTGTCACCGGCAACGCGCTTCTTCATGAAGGCTTCAACGATGCACCACAGGAAGATCAGGATCGAAAACGCAGAGATGTAGGATCCGATCGAGGACACGTAGTTCCAGCCTGCAAACACTTCCGGATAGTCAATGTAGCGACGCGGCATGCCGGCCAGGCCGAGGAAATGCTGCGGGAAGAACAACAGGTTCACACCAATGAACTGAATCCAGAAATGTGCCCGTGCGAGGGTCGAGTTGTACATGTAACCGAACATTTTCGGGAACCAGTAATACCAGCCGCCAAAGATCGAGAACACGGCACCCAGCGACAGCACGTAATGGAAATGCGCCACAACATAGTAGGTATCATGCAGCGAGCGGTCGACGCCTGCATTGGCCAGCACGACACCTGTCACACCACCAACGGTGAACAGGAAGATGAAGCCGATAGCCCACAACATGGGTGTACGGAATTCGATCGACCCGCCCCACATGGTTGCAATCCAGGAGAAGATCTTGACGCCAGTGGGCACTGCAATGACCATGGTGGCCGCCACAAAGTAGGCTTGCGTGTCCACTGCCATGCCGACTGTGTACATGTGATGCGCCCAGACGATAAAGCCGACAAGGCCGATGGCGACCATGGCATAGGCCATGCCCAGATAACCGAACACCGGTTTTTTCGAGAATGTGGAGACGATCTGCGAGACAATACCGAAGCCGGGCAGGATCAGGATGTACACTTCCGGATGCGCGAAGAACCAGAACAGATGCTGATACAGGATCGGGTCGCCGCCGCCTTCAGGGCGGAAGAATG
>CAYRLR010000467.1:0-3051 GCA_964424975.1 uncultured Anderseniella sp. | reverse complement strand
CGGGTGAGCAATCCGGTTTGCGTGTCCAGATGGCTGACCACAGAGCCGGCATTGCAGGTCGCCGATTTGAGTGCGTCTTCAATGCTGGCGCCTGTTGTCATCATGCCGGCGAAGGTTGACGCGAATGCATCGCCCGCGCCGGCGGTTCCTGCCACTTCCACGCTCGGCACCGTGCAGTGCCAGATGGCATCAGCGGTGCCCACATAGGCCCCGTCCGAGCCGTTGGTGACCAGCAGCATCTCGACGCCCAGCGAGGTAATGGCGCGGACATAGCTGTCGAACGGCAGATTGAAGCCGCCGGCCATCAGGCCCCTGTCGACCAGCGAGTTCGGATTTCCGGCCGGCTTGATGGTGCTGCGCTGGTCGGCGGTGCCGCCGGCGATGAGGCGGGGCACCAGTTGTTCCGATTCAAGCCGGTTGAGAGTCAGGATCGAGATCCGGTCCAGGCAGCCGAAAAACTCATCGGCGCGTGACGATAACTGCCGGACACCGGGGTTGGTGGCAATGCGCGCTCCCGCTGCACTTGCCCTGGCGATCACGTCGGGAAAACAGTCGGCGGACTCGTTGGACAATCCGGAGATGAACACCAGGTCGCGCTCGAACGCCGCCTCGGCAAGATCGCCGCTCACCAGCGCCGTATTGGCACCTCGCGCGGTGAAAATACCGGCATTGTGCGCGTGCGACGACAACAGCACAGATGATCCGGTTGCCAGGTGTGCATCGGCGATCACGAACTCGCGTGACACATTCTCCTGCTCCAGCCGCTCTGCAATATCGTCGGCATTGCGATCACTGCCGGTCTTCACAAGGCTTGCAGTGTCAAACCCCAGGCGTGACAGGGACACGGCGGTGTTGACGCCGCCACCGCCAATGTGACGGGTCACGGATTCCGCGTCGACCTTGCGACCTTCCTCGACCAGCAGGTACGACGCCTCGGCATTGCGCATGCGCATGTGCTCGATGCGTTCAGGCGCGATGGTGACGATGATGTCTATTACGGCGGAACCGAGGGTGAGTGCCTTGAGTGTCATGTGGTTTACTTCTAAACAGTGAGCCAGATCGAACAACCGGAGTCGCCTCCTGCAACATGGCGGCATGACGCCGGGCAAGCAAGAGGGCGGCAGGACATGAGCATTGCACTGGGATGTATCGCCGACGATTTTACCGGTGCCAGCGACCTTGCAGCCATTCTCGCCAGATCAGGTCACAAGGTGGGCTTGCGCATCGGTGTGCCGGCAGACGATGATGACAGCACTGCGTCAGCTTTTGAGGTCATCGCCCTCAAATGCCGGACAGAACCTGTCGACGAAGCCATCGAGCTGACCGGCAAGGCGGCCGAGTGGCTGCTGGCGCGCGGCGCAAGCCAGTTCTACTGGAAATATTGTTCCACGTTTGATTCAACGCCAGCCGGCAATATCGGACCGGTATCGGAAGCTCTCATGAAACGGCTGGGGGCTCAGCAGACCATCTATTGCCCGGCGTTTCCCGAAAACGGCCGCTCGATCTATATGGGCAATCTGTTCGTGGGCCATGTGCCGCTTGATGAAAGCCCGATGCGTGATCATCCGCTCACCCCCATGCGCGATGCCAACCTGATGCGCCTGCTCACACCCCAGGTGACCGGAGAAGTCGGACACATCGCCTGGCCGGACATCGCAATGGGAACAGCGCGTATTGCGGACCGGTTGCGGGCGCTGGCTGACAACGGCATTGCGCACGTCGTGCCGGACGCGATTTCGCAGGCTGACCTGGCCGCAATCTGTGCAGCGGTACAGGATTTCGCGCTGATCACAGGCGGCAGCGCCCTGGCGCTGGACCTGCCGCGCCTGCTGGCCGCGAAGGGCAGTATCGAGCCCGCCGGTGCGGATCTCACTGCACCTGCAACGTCGGCTGGCAATATCGTGCTGTCCGGCTCCTGTTCCGCCATGACACGGGCACAAGTCGCTGCATACTGCACCAGCGCCGCCAGCCACCGGCTTGATCCACTGGCGCTGGCCGACGGTCCTGCTGCGCTGGCAACAGCGCGGCAATGGCTGGCGTCACAGGACCCCGAAGCAGCCAAGATCATCTATGCCACGGCAGAACCGGCCGATGTCACTGCGGCACAGCAAAAACTGGGACGCGAAACAGCCGGACAACTGGTGGAAGACGCGCTTGCGGTATTGGCGGGCGATGCATTTGATCTCGGCATCCGGCGGTTTGTCGTCGCCGGCGGCGAGACTTCAGGCGCGGTAACCCAGGCACTGGCAACTGACCGTTTGAGCGTTGGCCGCGAGATAGCCCCGGGCGTTCCGTGGTGCTTTGCCGCGCGCAGGGGCGAGATCTTTGCCATTGCGCTCAAATCAGGCAATTTCGGCACCGAGGACTTTTTCAGCCGCGCCCTGGCAATGCTCTGACACTTTGGAGCAGTACAGCTTTTTCCGATCAGATGATGATCTAGCTGCCGACTATGATCGCGCGGAAATCATTGACATTGGTGAGCGTCGGCCCGGTCATCACCAGGTCGCCGGTGGCTTCGAAAAACCCGTAGGCATCATTGTTGGCCAGCATGGCCTGGGCATCCAAGCCCCTGTCACTCGCACGGCTCAGCACATCGGGCCGCACGCGTGCGCCGGCATTATCCTGAAACCCGTCAATGCCATCGGTATCAATAGCCACCCCGGACACATTTTCCGCACCCGCAAGGCCAATCGCCAGGGCGAGTGCGTATTCGGCATTGCGGCCGCCGCGGCCATTGCCCTGCAGCGTGACGGTGGTTTCGCCGCCGGACAAGATGATGGCGGGGCCCGTGGTCTCCAGTGCGACCCTGGCGTGAGCGGCACCCACCTCACGCGCCTCGCCTTCAAGGTCATCGCCCAGGTCAATCACCGTGTAGCCGTGCTCGCGGGCGATTGCTGCGGCAGCGTCAATGGACATGCGCGGCGTTGCAATCATGCGGGTATCGGTGGTCGCCAGACGGGCATCGCCCGGCTTGGGGGTTTCGGCGGCTTCGGTTGCAAGGAACGCGCGTACCGACGGGGCAACATCCAGATTGTACTTGTCGAGAATGGC
>CAYRLR010000466.1:0-3059 GCA_964424975.1 uncultured Anderseniella sp. | reverse complement strand
CCGACAGGCGAGATGACGGTTGTTGCCAGAGTGAAAAACGGTGAAGTTGCCAGCGCAGGCGTTTTGAGAACGGCACGCAAATTGTTCGATGGCGTAGTGTTTCCCAAACAGGAGGACCAATGACACATTCAACCGGAAACGCGTTCACGATCGGCTTTATCGGCTTCGGCGAGGCAGCCCGGGCATTCCGGCAATCGCTGGCCGCTGCCGACCCGGCGCTTGCTTTCATCGCCTATGACATCAAGCTGAACAATGCCGGCGATGCCGAAATGCGCGCTGCCATGCACGAACACCGGGTGGTTGTCGCAGAGACCATCGAAGGCCTGTCCCCGGCAAACTGGATTTTCTCCGCCGTAACCGCCGATCAGAGCCTGGTTGCGGTCGAACCGCTGCTGCCGTTCCTGCATTCAGGCCAACTGCTCATAGATATCAATTCGGTGTCACCTGCCCGCAAACAGCTCACCGACAAGCGGGTTGCGGCAACCGGGGCGAAATATGCCGACATGGCGGTCATGACACCGGTCCATCCCAAGGGCCACGCCTCTCCTGTTCTGTTGGCGGGCGAACCGGTCGAAGCAATGCGCGGCGAACTGAACCGGCTCGGGTTTGACTTTGAAGTGTCCGGCGCGAACCCTGGCGCCGCCACGGCTATCAAGATGGTCAGGTCACTTTTCGTGAAGGGACTGGAAGCTATTACGGTCGAAACCTTGCTGGCTGCGGAGGCATCCGGCTGCCGTGACCAGATACTGGCCACACTTGCTGCCGGCTATCCAGGTCTCGGTTGGCCGGGCATTGTTGACTATCACCTGGAACGAACCCTCACCCATGGCCTGCGGCGTGCAGCGGAAATGGACGAATGCGCCGCCACGTTGAACGACCTGGGACTAAGAGGTGAACTGGCCACTGCAATCGCCGTGGTGCAAAGAGACCAGGGTGAGGTTGGGCTGGCCGGCACGCGGTTTGACAGCATGGACGAAACGCTGCCCAGAAACCTGTCCGACCGGCTCGATGCATCTGCCGGCAACCATCGGCCTAGCAAGGAAGATAAACCGCCCGGCTGATTTGTTCCCACCCGTCCTGCTGCGAAACACTCTTGCCGCCAACCCTGCCCCATGCTCAAATTGGCATCATGAAAACCCTGTTACTCATGCGGCACGCCAAGTCGGACTGGGATCACCCTGACCTGGACGATCACGACCGCCCCCTGAACAAGCGCGGACTGCGCAACGCTCCCTTGATGGGCAAGTTCATTCGCGACGCGAAGCTGGTACCTGGCGCCTGCCTGACATCAACCGCAGTGCGCGCGCGCCATACGGCCTGGCTGGCAGTGGCTGCCATGGGCCGGGATGTTCCGATAACCGAAGTACCTACCCTGTATGATTTTGGTGACGGCGAGGCCATCGAACGGGCCATAGCCCAGCACGGCGGCAACAATTCGTGCCTGCTGGTGGTGGGACACAACCCGTGTGTCCAGGCGTTCGCCCTGCACACCAGTAATGATGATGGAAATGCCGAGGCCAGGGCCGATCTGTCAGCAAAATACCCCACCGCGGCCGTGACCCATATCGAGTACGACATGGCCAGCTGGTCTGCCCTGCCACGCACCAAGGGCACCATCACGGCATTCTGGAGGCCGCGCGACGTGACCTGAATTCAGCAAACTCCGCGCCCAGCACTCGTGGTGGCACGGGATTGTGTGTAAAAGCCGGGAAGAACAAGGGCCCAATCTTCTCCGGGTTTGACTGGCTGCACCAAAAACACCATATGCCGAGCTGGCAACACAATTCCGGGGGACCAATTGAGTTCGTTTCTGACAGGCATGATGAACGAGGCGCGCAATGCTGCGGGCGGCGTGAAAGACTTTGCCACCGGCATGGTCTCTCCGAGCTTGCGCATCGGCGTGACCGGTCTGTCACGAGCCGGCAAGACGGTGTTCATTACAGCCCTTGTTCATGCGCTGCTGCATGGCGGCCGCCTGCCGCTTTTCGCCAGTCTCACGCAAGGCCGCATCAACCGGGTGTATCTCGAGCCGCAACCCGACGATGATGTCCCGCGGTTTGCCTATGAAGACCATGTCGAAGCCCTCACCGGCAAGGACCGGCACTGGCCACGCAGCACCAACCGGCTGTCACAACTCCGGCTGACCATCGAATACGAGGCATCCGGTTTCATTGCGCGCAACCTGCAGCGCTCCAAACTGCATGTGGACATCATCGATTATCCCGGCGAATGGCTGCTCGACCTGCCGCTGATGACACAGTCATATGCGCAATGGTCAGCAGCAACACTGGCTGCCAGTCAACGCGAACCGCGCCTGGGCCTCGCAACCCGGTGGCTGGCTCATCTGCGCACACTTGATGCTGCAGCACCGGCCAGCGAAACCGAAGCACAACGCGCGGCCAAACTGTTCACGGCATATCTGGCATCATGCCGCTCTGATGAAGTATCCCTGTCCACCCTGCCGCCGGGACGTTTTCTGATGCCGGGTGACCTGGAAGGCTCCCCGCTGCTGACCTTCGCGCCATTGGCGCTTGATCCAGGCACCACGGCACGCGACGGGTCCATGCACGCCTTGATGGAACGCCGCTACAACGCCTATGTCAGGCGCATCGTGGAACCGTTCTTCTACAATCACTTTGCCCGTCTCGACCGCCAGATCGTGCTGGTCGACACCTTGAGCGCACTCAATGCAGGCCCCGAAGCCGTAAACGACCTCAGGGCTGCGCTGACGGATGTTCTGTCATGTTTCCGGCAGGGCGCAAACTCCTGGGCATCTGCGGTGTTCGGCAGGCGCGCTGATCGCATCCTGTTCGCTGCAACCAAATCCGACCTGCTGCACCATTCAAGCCACGACAAGCTTGAAAAGGTACTGGGCCTGATTGTCGCCGATGCGGTCAAACGGGCCCGGTTTGCCGGGGCGCAGATTGATGTAGCTGCCATTGCGGCCATTCGCGCCACCAGGGAGGCGAGCGTCAAGCAATCCGGAGAAACCCTGGAGTGTATTGCAGGCACCCCGATCAAGGGCGAGCAACTGGCTGGCGACGTCTTCGACGGCACAA
>CAYRLR010000465.1:0-3063 GCA_964424975.1 uncultured Anderseniella sp. | reverse complement strand
TTTTGCGTATGGGCCTGATGTCTGCTGCCGGTTTGGCTTGCGCCACCGGTGCCGGCCGCGCAGCAGGCTCCGGCATCTGCGCAGAACTGTCCTCAATGTCGGCCAGCGCATCCCTCATCTGTTGTGAGACCGTTTCCAGGTCGACCTCGTCTGCCTCGTGACCAGTCTGGAAATATTCATCCGGTGCCGGGTATCCGGCTGGCTGGTGCGATAGCGCATAGTCAGCTTCATCACGATCGTGCTCTGAATATTGCTCACGTGTCGGGTTCGCGACCCGCGGTGCCCACGGTGCCGGATGGAAATCGTATGGCGACCACGGTGCCAGCATCTCCTCTTCGGGTTCCGGCTCCGGCTCCACAACAACTGCAGGCGCAGGCGCAGGCGTTTGCCGGCGCGTCAGACGGTTCCACAGGGCTGTGATGCCGGACTGGCTGGATGATATGTCTCGCGACGGTGCGCCAAGGGCTGCCAGCACCTGTTGCGCATCGATGGGCTCGCCAATCAGGAAACCCTGCGCCAGATCGCACTCGAGGGTTATCAGATGGTTCAGTTGCGCCTGGGTTTCGACACCTTCCACCACCACCTGCAGCCCGAGATCATGGGCCAGCAGGATGATCGCATCCAGGATCACCGATCCGCGATCGGTTTCAAGACCGGCCTGCAGGAAGGAGCGATCCACCTTGAGTGTATCGAACGGCAAGCGCCTCAAATAGGACAGTGACGAGTAACCGGTTCCAAAATCATCGCATGAAAGCCCTATGCCCAGTGCTTTCAGCCTGTCGAGCATCTGCAAAGACAGTTCCGGGTTTTCCATGACCATGGTCTCGGTCACTTCCAGCTTCAGTGTGCCCGGCACAAGTTCTTCGCGCGACAGGACCGTGCGGGCCAGATGCAGCAGGCGCGGCCCGGTCAACTGGGAAGACGACACATTGACCGACACAAAGACAGGTTGTGCCGGTGTAAACATTCTCTGCCACACGCCCAGCTGGCGGGCGGATTCAGTCAACACGAACGCCCCGATATCTCCAATCAGGCCGCACCGCTCAGCCAGCGGCAGAAAACTTGATGGTTGCAGGACTTCCCCGTCAGGCGTGCGCAGGCGAACCAGCGCTTCAAAGCCTGCCAGCTGGCGATCGGACAAACGCATGATCGGCTGGTAAAGCAGTTCAAAGCGGCGTTCCTGCAATGCCTCCTGCAGATCAGCAATCCCCAGTCCGGTCGAGGTCTGCTCCAGCAACATTCCCGGCTTGTAGAAAGCCACCTTGTCCTTGCCGCGGGTCTTTGCCTCGAACAGGGCAGTATCGGCACATCTGTGCAGCACATCCGCGGTTTCCATTTGCGGATCCCAGTGTGCAACGCCAACGCAGCAAGTCAGGTAAATCTCGTTCGGGGGCACCCGCACCGGCTGCGAAACGGCATGGCGCACCTGATCCACGAAAATAATTGCCGCTTCCATCGCATCCTGGTCTGCATGCGTTTCATGAATGATCGCAAACTGATCGCCGGGCATCCGGGCAAGACTGCTTGTTTCAGGCAACAGTTTCTCAATCCGGCGCGCGATGGTCTTCAGCAGGCTGTCGCCAATTTCCTGGCCAAGCCGGTCATTGACCACATTGAACCGATCAATATCGACAATCACGATGTTGAGCAGCACATCTTCGTTGGCCATTGCCCGATGGGTGGCTTGCGACAGACGATCCTGATAGAGCGCATAGTTCGGCAAGCCGGTGACGACGTCGAATATGGCGTCAGACAACAGGCGATTCTGGGAATTGCGCTGCTGCGAAGCATCGCTCAGCACGCCAGTCAGGCGCAGTCCCGTTTCTGATCCGTTATGCAGCGAGCTGCCTTTCAGTGTGTACCAGCGATAGCGGCCGTCGGCATGGCGCACGCGCAATTGCTGCTCAAAATGCTGGTTGCCGCGCAGTTTCGCCACTTCCAGGGCGGCAAAATACGGGTTGTGATCGTTGGGATGAATCAGTGCCAGCCAGGCCTGCGGGTCGGTGTTGTCCAGGCTGCCGTCTTCGTAGCCGAGGACTTTTTCCAACTCGGCTCCGACAAAAAATGAATTGTCGCCCGGTTCGTAATCCCAGACAACCTGCGACGCGCTGGCCAGTGCAAGCGCGTTGCGCTCGGCTTCCAGTCCGTCGCGTTCCGGGTTCAACGCGCTGGAAAACGCGAAGTATGCCAGCACAAACGCAAGTGCCACCAAGACCAGCGCCAGTCCTCCGACCAGGACCGGAGAGGCGAGTTCGCTGGGGGGCCGGTTGATCGCAATGGCACCAGCGGCAACGGTCCACAATCCCAACATGACCCAGACCATGATGGACGACTTTGCCCGCACCCCGCCGCGATATGCCAGGACTGCTGCAGCAACAAGCACGGTGAACACACCGACCGCGAAGCCAACCCGCACGATTTGTTTCACCAGTACCGGTTCAATGAAGGCGTAAGCGGCCAGCGCCACGCCTGCCCCGCCTGCGAAAATCAATACCCCGCTCAAGGTGGGCAATTGCCGGCGGGTGCGCATTATGGTGACACCCATGAACATCACGCCGGCTGTCATCAGCGCTTCGGTAATGGCGCTGAGCACTTCGTGACGGGGGGCAAGCACCGGCAGAATGGAGTTGAGCGCGGCCTCGAGCTGACCGGTCTCCAACGTGATGAAGCCGACTGCGGGCACGGCGAAAATCATCGACAGCGGAAACACGATCTGCGGCGACAACAGCACCAGGCAGGTGATCACCACCACCGCCAGCATTGCCATTCCCAGCACGATGCCGCGATACAGTGCCTGTCGATAGGCGTTGTGATCAAACGCGGCCCGCTGCCAGAGCCTGACGCCCGATACCCCGACCTCGGACAGCTCGAGAGCCACCGTGAGGCTGGTTTGCGGTGGCACTGTGAACGCAAATGCGTCGCGATCCGGGATGTTCAGACGGCGCAGCGCAACGCTTCGCGATGACGATGCTGCCGATATGCGGCTGCTGGAGTATGACGGCGCAACAATACCGGAACCGGGAAACGATTGTCGTGCAGCATCAATGACCAGTTCTTGTGCAA
>CAYRLR010000464.1:0-3073 GCA_964424975.1 uncultured Anderseniella sp. | reverse complement strand
TGGCCAAGGTGCTGATCGACAAGTTCAAGCTGTCGGACGGCAAAAGCCCGCAGAAGTTCGGCCTCGGCATTAAAGAGCTGTGGGAAATCAAGCCGGAGAACCACAAGCCGGGCCAGGTAACCCACACCATGGGCTGGCCGCTGAATACGAAGACCGGCGGCGGCTCGTTCATGTACCACCTGGAAGACAACCTGGTCTCGATCGGTTTCGTGGTGCATCTCAACTACAAGAACCCGCATCTGTTCCCCTACATGGAGTTTCAGCGCTTCAAGCATCACCCGATGATTGCCGATGTGCTGCAGGGCGGCCGGCGTATTGCCTATGGCGCGCGCGCCATCACCGAAGGCGGCTATCAGTCCGTGCCCAAGCTGTCATTCCCCGGCGGCGTGCTGATTGGATGTTCTGCCGGCATGGTCAATGTGCCACGCATCAAGGGATCGCATAACGCCATGCTGTCAGGCATGCTGGCCGCCGATGCGGCTGTTGCGGCCATTGCGGCGGGACGCGAAGGCGACGAGCTGACGGCATACCAGGCGGCCTGGGACGCCTCTTCAATCGCCGACGACCTCAAGAAGGTGCGCAATGTCAAACCGTTGTGGTCAAAGCTCGGCCTGATCGGCGGGCTGGCAGTGGGCGGGCTCGACATGTGGACCAACCAGCTGTTCGGGTTCTCGTTCTTTGGCACCATGAAGCATGAAAAGAATGATGCCGACTCGACCGGCAAGGCGGCTGATTATCCGGTCATCGACTATCCAAGGCCCGACGGTGTCCTGTCATTCGACAGGCTGACCAACGTGGCCTATTCGGCAACCAATCACGATGAGAACCAGCCGGCCCATCTGCATCTGAAGGATGCATCGGTTCCGGTAAGCTACAACCTGCCGCTGTATGCCGAGCCGGCACAGCGCTATTGCCCCGCCGGTGTCTACGAAATCGTCAAGGATGAAGCAGGCCACGACAAGTTCCAGATCAACTTCCAGAACTGCGTGCATTGCAAGACCTGTGACATCAAGGACCCGGCTCAGAATATCATCTGGACAGTACCCCAAGGTGGCGAGGGGCCGAACTACCCGAACATGTAGACGCTAACCTGCAGACTGTCAGGTTCGGCGCTGTTGATTTCCATCAAGGCCCGCTGCTCAGCCTTGTGCCAGTGATCACGGCATGCAGTCTGGCGAGCCGTGCCGCGCGGGTGGTGGCGACCTGAAAATCCGCCTATGCGTTTTTAACCAAATTGACGTCATCTTGTTGCCTGTTTGTTGGGCATGCTGAAAGAAAGCCGGGAGCCAAACAGGAGCCCCTCATGAATTACAGATTTTCAGCCTTTGCGGTTACTGCCATTGTCTGCCTTGCAGGCATTTCGGGTGCAGGGGCAGAATCCATCGAGCGGTCGGGCAATGATCGCATCAACACGGTGAAACCGCGCGGACTCCAGGCGTTCACCGGGTCCAAGCCGACCGGTATCAACGAGATACCGGCAAAGCAGACCGTCAAGTCGGTTGGCGGGCGTACCATGAACATTGCCCAGCCGAGCGTGCCGGCCGGGGTGCAACAGCCTGCGCCGCAGCAGGTGCAGGCCGCTGAGCCAACGCGCGCACCCACAAAGAAAACCGCAACCCGCAAGCGCGTGAAGAAATCCTCGGGCGTGAGTGAAGCCCAGTGGTGGCGTGACACCGGAAATCCGAAGGTGTTTGCATTCCGCGATTGCATTTCGGCCTACGCTCGCAGCCAGGCAAACAAGACGCTCAAGCTGAACCTGCAGTCGGTTGTGTCACGGTCCATCAAGCGCGAGTGTGACAAGTCGTTTTCGTCCATGTCGGAAGTTCTTGCCGGCAGGTTCGGAACCGAGAACTCGCGCAAGATCGCACAGGAACTGACCGAATCCACCTTTGTGCCGGCCGTGCGAGAAGCTGTACTGGCGGTGCGCAAGCAGCAGAAGCAGGCCGCTGCGGCCAAAAACCGTAAACCGGAACCGGCCGGGCAGCCTGTAAACAAGCTGGCCACCGCGCCGCTACCGGTTCCGGCGCAACCGGTACCCATCAGCAAGGAAGCCGAACTGGAACTTGCCAAGCAGGAAATGTTTTCCTGTTACCGCGAGGCTGCTGACCGGGTGGCACCGCAGCGCAACCGGCCGGTTGATGCGATTGTCGACAATGTCCTGCTGGAGTGCAGCGGCAATACGCGCGCCTTTTTCAAGCGCCTGTTTGCCATCTATCCGCACAGTCCGTCTGGTCAGGCCGACCGCATGCGCGCGGCAATTTCCGACAATTACCGTCCTGCAATCGCCAAGCGGGTAACCGCAATTCGCGCTACCGGTGTTTCAGTTCAAAAACAAAAGGTCACTTCAACCGAGCAATAAACGGCTTGTTTGGCCAGCAATCCACTGCCATGCCGAGTTTTTTCTGGTGCATGCCGGTGGCCGTGCGGGTGCGGAACCCGATCAGGCCGTCAATGGTGTCGCCGACATTGTAGCCAAGCCCGACCATTCTGGATTGCACCTGTTTCATGGCCGCGCGGGTGAAGGTGTCAACGTCGCGCCATCGCGTCTTGAAGGCGCCACCGCCTGCAATCCGGTCGGCCAGGTTGCCGACATACAGCACATACAGGTCAGACTCATTGTAGTTCTTGATGGCGTAATAGTTGTCGGTTGCAATGAACGCCGGGCCGAACCGGCCCGCAGGCATGATCAGGTAGCTCTTGACGGTGTTGAGCCGTGCGGGCCATTGGCGCCCTGCCACGCGCCTGGCACCGCTGGCAATCCAGTCCGCCACCGGCCTGCCTGCATCCGGCCCTTCCAGCGTACAGTCCAGCGCCGCCGACGGTGCTACTTCGTAGGCCCAGCTCAGGCCCGGTCGCCAGCCGCTGGCTTTCAGGAATGTTGCCGTGGTGGCCAGTGCATCAGGTATTGAATTCCAGATGTCCGATTTGCCGTCGCCATCGCCGTCGCTGGCATATTTCAGATACAACCCCGGCAGCATCTGGGTATGACCCATTGCGCCTGCCCATGAACTTTTCAGGTGAGCGACGGGAACAATGCCGCGCTGCGCGATCTCCATGATGGCCAGAAGCTCGG
>CAYRLR010000463.1:0-3080 GCA_964424975.1 uncultured Anderseniella sp. | reverse complement strand
GTATCATCACTATTCTTTGAGAAAACCGACGGGCGCGCAAACCTGTCCATCTATGATAAATTTGACTGGTCAGACCGGTATTATGCTGAAAAGAGGGGGCTGAGTACCTCTTACCACGATTACATATCCTGGCGCCGTAATGATTATGCCGGGGAAACCATCAATATTGTGGACGGCATCAGGCGTAGTTCGACTCCAGATGCCGTGCAGGGCGAGCCAGCGCAAGAGGGTCGCGAGCACTGGTTTTTTGGGGGATCTACAACCTGGGGCACCGGTGTCAACGACGACAACACCTATCCGTCCATGTTTGCCAGACGGAATCGGGTTCCGGTTAAAAATTTCGGCGAGTCCGGTTACATTGCCCGGCAATCCCTGTCGCTGTTGCAAAACCAATACATTACGAGGGAATCGTCAGACAGGAACGTCAGGCGGCTGATCGTTTTCTTTGATGGCGTTAACGAAGTCATGCATCGCTGCCGCAATGAAGTCGAAGGACTTGGCTCCGGCAGAGAGGCTCGAGTCCGGTCGGTATTACGTGGCGGCAATTGGTCGTTTTACAGGACATTCTCTCAACTGAGCAAATATCTGGGCAAAACATCAAGGAGAATTGCCAATTTGTTCGGCGCGCAAGACGTGTCCTTTTATGATTGTGTTTCAGATCCTGCACGCGCGAGGTTTATTGCTGACACCCTTGTCAGTACATGGCGCCAGGCAAGAAACGTGGCACAGGCCAACGGCGACGAGTTCATCGCGATCCTGCAACCAGTTGCCTATATCGGTTCTGCCGATGTGACCTATCTGAACTTGACCAATGCAACAGGGCAGGAACTGGCCAGGCAATACGAAATTGTGTACCCGCTGATAGTGGATGCAGCCAAGGCATCTGACATTCCGTTCATTGATTTAACCGATGCCTATGATGGATGCGCCGATTGCTACATAGACTTTTGCCATGTCGGACCCCAGGCGCATCAGTTGCTGGTTGAGCGCATGACCAGAGAGATTGCCAGGATTCGATCTGCGCCAGCCTCGCAATAATCAGATATCGTGAACCGGGAAATCCGGCACCGTTAGATTGTGTATCGAGAATGTATGGCTTTTGCTCGGATACTGCAGGCGCCCGTCTCCGGGTCGCAAAGGCGGCAGCTTTTTGACCTGCATTCCTGTCGACTAACTGCGGACCGCGACCCCTGTCTTGTGGAGCATCATCCTGTCAGCAGGACTCATCAGATTGGATAACGTTCTAGCCAAGCTCCATGGTGGCTATGGCCTGAAGGCCGGGACCCGCATCGGGAGCCGGGCCACGATACATGCGTGCCGTCGCGAAAGTGTCGGTGTATCCGATGGCTTCAAGCTCACGCCGCAGCAATGTGTTGGTCTCCGGCAGGTCGATGATCAGTGGACCGGCAGTGGTGCGGGCCGCGGCTGCCCCGATAAGCCCCAGCGCGCTGTTGATATCGGGTGCGACAAGCGGGCCGAGTTTTGTTCCATGTGTGCAGGCGCGCGCGGTGATGAAGCCGTCAATGGTTCCGTCCTGTTCATGTACCAGGGTTTCGCGCGCGTCGCGATCATCAAGCCAGGCAGCCAGGAAGCGGGGTCTGTCCACGCCGTTGGCGGCGCGATCGAGTGACGCGAGATGTTGAAAGTCTCCGGCCGCCATCGTCCGCACGCCCGGTTCCGGGGCAGGGGCACCGGTGCCCTCGAAGCGCAAAGTGGACCCGGTAGTCTCGAAGCCGGAGCGGCGGTAGTTGGCCTGCTGGTCGGCGACACCGTCGAGACCTATCGTGCGCGATCCGGCATGCTCGAGCGCGGGAGTCCACACCGCAATTCCATGGCCCTTGCCGCGAAAATCGGGCTGGCACAGATAAAGACCGAGAAAAGCAAATTCCGGTGAATGGTTGACCATAGAGATGGCTGACACCGGCAGTTTGTCCACCCGGCGCAAGAAAAAACCGGCGGGATCAGCCGCATGAAACGCCGCAGCATCGCCAAGCCCGGGGTTCCAGCCTTCCTGTTCAGCCCACCCCAGCACGTCAGCCAGTGTGTCGGGATCCATTCTCTCAATCGAGGAAGTCACAGGATAGCCTCTGGCCGACGTTTCAGGAGGGCGAGCACAAAGCAATTCAACGATGCGCTCACGCTCATCATCCTATTAAGCTGTCGGCGTAATGCCAAGTGGGGGATCTGGTCAACTTATAGCGTAATTCATCGGCGAGCCAGGCAATCGGCAGCCAGCGAACAACAGCTGCTCTTGTCGGGAAATGCGTTGCATGAAAAACCTGCCCCAATGAATAGACATTCACATCTGACCTGGTGTGAGCAGATTCTGGAAAACCCATGGTCCTATGCTAACGGCAAGACCGTAAACGACAATGACTGCCAACACATCAAGGATTGCGCCGGCGCGCAGCATCTGGCTGCTTGTTACCTCACCGCTCCCATAGACAATCGCATTGGGCGGTGTTGCAACAGGCAGCATAAAGCCCAGCGAGGCCGCCAGCCCTACCGGGAGAATAATTTCAAGTGGAGCACTCCCCAAACCAAGCGCAACTGCACTCGCCACAGGAAGGAAAACCGCTGCCATGGCCGTATTGCTGGCCAATTCACCCAGCAAGACCATGCAGGCCATAACGATAAATATGACAACAGCCACTGGAACGCCTTTCAGACCTGACAGGCTTGAACCGATTGCCAGCGACAGGCCACTGGTTTCAATCGCGGACGCAAGTGCCAGGCCGCCGCCAAACAAGATGAGAACGTCCCATCTGATCGACTTGGCATCCTCCCACGCGAGCAGCTTGCTTCCATCGGACGCAAACGCAGGTGTAGCCATCAGACATAATGCTGCTGTCACCACAATGCCGGCATCGCTCAACGGCAAGCCGGGCAGGAATGGCTTTGCAAACGGATGCAGCACCAGTGCCAGACCGCTGATTATGACAATTCCTGCTGTCAGTTTGGCGCCAACCGGAAGGCCGGCTTCAGCGGGTTCAATGCTGCTGACGAACTCTGCAATTTCCATGTCGGCGTGACTGGGGAGTCGAAAAACAAGCTTCGTCAATAACAACCAGGTAGTCGGC